>NZ_JAUMZR010000030.1:0-23240 GCF_030528045.1 Streptococcus sp. | reverse complement strand
ATAACTCAATAAACTCTACTTGAGTGTTTACACAAAATTATTGACAGAACCGTTATGAAACAGGCTTATATAATAATTGCACATAATAAATTTGAACAGTTAGAGTTTTTAATCTCATTGCTGGATTATAAGCAACACGATATTTTTTTGCTTATAGATAGTAAGGTTGCTGTAGAGGAATCCACCATTAATTCTCTTAAATCTAGTGCAAATTTTTCGAAAGTGATATTGGTAGATAGAGTTCCAATTTTTGGGGGTAGTTGTTCACAAATTTTTGCAGAGTTTCAAGGTTTTAGATGTGCCTATAATCACGATAACTATAGTATGTTTCATTTGTTGTCAGGTGTAGATTTACCATTAGAGCCAGCGGAAAATTTATTTAATTTTTTTGAACAACATAAATTTAATAATTTTTTGAGTATGGTTTCTGATGAAATTTATGAATCAAATAAAGTATATGAGCGAGTTCGATTTAAATATCTATGTCCTAATTACTTAACAAGAAATATTGGGAATATGTTTATTAGAAAGTTTGTCTCATATTATCGTAAAATAGAGCTTAAAGTTCAGCGATTACTAAATGTTGATTGCTTTAAAAAATATAGCATGAAATTGGGTTATGCTTCCAATTGGGTATCTATTAATCAGGAGTTAGTTAGAATACTAATTCAGGAAGAGAAGGATGTTGAAAAAATATTTAAAAATTCAATAGTAAATGATGAATTGTTTATTCCTACCATGATGTATAAACATAATCTAATGGGAACTTTGTACTCTTCTTCGCCTATAACAGATGAACTAGGTGATTTTCAGGGGAATCTTCGATATATTAATTGGTGGGACGGAAACCCATATACATGGACTGATTCTGAACGTGATATAGAACAATTAAAACGTGGAAAAGAATTAGATCATAAATTCTCTAGAAAATTTGATTTAGATAAATCTCCAAATCTCAAGAAAGAGATTTTAACGATTATAAATGGAACGGGTTGAGATGAAAGTACTTAAAAACTACGCCTACAATCTTTCTTATCAATTGTTGGTAATTATACTTCCGATTATCACGACTCCCTATGTGACACGAGTCTTTTCTTCGGATGATCTAGGGTCATATGGTTATTTTAACTCCATTGTTACTTATTTTATCCTCTTAGCAATGTTAGGGGTTGCCAACCATGGGACCAAGGTCATTTCAGGGCATCGCAAGGAGATTGAAAAAAACTTTTGGGGGATTTACTTATTGCAACTGGGTGCGACGCTTCTTTCTCTGTTCTTGTACCTTGTTCTTTGTCTAACTCTTCCTTTTATGCAAAATCCCGTAGCTTATATTCTAAGTTTGAGTTTGGTTTCTAAAGGATTAGATATATCCTGGCTCTTTCAAGGGTTGGAGGATTTTCGTAAGATTACTGTTCGAAATATAACGGTAAAACTCGTTGGGGTAATTTCTATCTTCCTTTTTGTCAAATCTGCAAATGACCTCTATCTCTATGTCTTTTTGCTAACCATATTTGAACTCTTGGGTCAACTTAGTATGTGGTTGCCGGCCCGAGAATTTATTGGCAAGCCAAATTTTGATTTGGAGTATACTAAACATCATTTGAAGCCGATTATTTTATTGTTCATACCTCAAGTTGCGATTTCTTTATATGTTACCTTAGATCGTACCATGCTTGGAGCTTTGGCTTCTACAAAAGATGTAGGGATTTATGATCAGGCTCTAAAATTAGTAAATATCCTTCTGACTTTGGTTACTTCCTTAGGAAATGTGATGTTACCTCGTGTTGCGCATCTGATATCAACGGGTGAATATAAGATGATCAATAAAATGCACGAGATGTCCTTCTTGATTTATAATTTGCTCATGTTTCCAATGATGGCAGGAATCTTAATTGTAAATGATGATTTTGTTCAATTTTTCCTCGGACAAGATTTTCAAGATGCGCGCTATGCAATTGCTATCATGATCTTCCGGATGTTCTTTATCGGTTGGACCAATATTATGGGAATTCAAATCTTGATTCCTCATAATCAAAACAAGGAATTCATGATTTCAACAACTGCTCCTGCGATTACCAGTGTAGGATTAAACTTACTTTTCCTACCAAAGCTTGGTTATATCGGAGCAGCCATTGTCTCTGTCTTGACAGAAGCGCTTGTATGGGCAATTCAATTGTTCTATACTCGCAGATACATAAAAGATGTTTCGATTATCAGATCGATGATGAAAATTATTCTAGCATCAGCTATCATGTATGGACTCTTGCTAGCTTCAAAAACAGTTATCCATTTTTCACCAACCATAAATGTTCTAATATTTACTGTGCTTGGTGGGATTATTTACCTTTTTGCAATTCTATCTCTAAAAGTGGTAGATATGAAAGAATTAAAACAACTTATTAAAAAATAACGGAGTTAACTATGTACGATTATCTTATCGTTGGTGCAGGTTTGTCTGGAGCAATCTTCGCACACGAAGCGACAAAACGTAGAAAAAAAGTGAAAGTGATTGACAAGCGTGATCACATCGGCGGAAATATCTACTGTGAGAATGTTGAAGGTATCAACGTTCACAAGTACGGTGCCCACATTTTCCATACTTCAAACAAAAAAGTCTGGGATTATGTAAATCAATTTGCTGAATTTAACAACTATATCAACTCGCCTATAGCCAATTACAAGGGCAGCCTTTACAATCTTCCTTTTAACATGAATACTTTCTATGCTATGTGGGGAAGCAAGACTCCTCAAGAAGTGAAAGATAAGATAGCTGAACAAACGGCTCATATGAAAGATGTTGAGCCTAAAAACTTGGAAGAACAAGCTATTAAGTTGATCGGTCCGGATATCTATGAAAAGTTGATTAAGGGATATACTGAAAAACAATGGGGACGTTCTGCGACAGACCTCCCACCATTTATCATTAAACGTCTACCAGTTCGTTTAACCTTTGATAATAATTATTTTAATGACCGTTATCAAGGGATTCCAATTGGGGGTTACAACGTTATTATCGAGAATATGCTGAAGGGTGTAGAAGTAGAACTTGGTGTTGACTTTTTTGCCAATCGCCAAGAATTAGAAGCTTCAGCTGAAAAAGTTGTCTTTACAGGGATGATCGACCAATACTTTGATTATAAGCATGGTGAGTTAGAATACCGTAGTCTTCGTTTTGAGCATGAAATTCTAGATGAGGAAAACTATCAAGGAAATGCAGTTGTAAACTATACAGAGCGTGAAATTCCTTATACTCGCATCATTGAACACAAGCACTTCGAATACGGAACGCAACCAAAGACAGTTATTACACGTGAATATCCTGCTGACTGGAAGCGAGGCGATGAGCCTTACTATCCAATCAATGATGAGAGAAATAATGCTATCTTTGCTAAATATCAAGAAGAAGCAGCACAGAACGATAAGGTAATTTTCTGCGGACGTTTGGCTGATTATAAATACTACGATATGCACGTGGTAATCGAGCGTGCTCTGAATGTGGTAGAGGAAAAATTTAGTAATTGAGAAATAACGGCTCCATGTCAACTGTAGTGGGTGACCTATAAATAAAAAGGGTGCCCCATTTTTGGGCTACCCTCTTACTATACCTAAAATTAGTTATGGGTAACTAAAAGGGTAGTAAAATCAAAAAAAGCACTCTAGGATAGAGGCCTAAAGTGCTTAGTTTCAAGGCTTTACAGCCTATCTTATTCAATAAAATATTACAACATTTTGTTGTAGAATTCAACGACAAGTGCTTCGTTGATTTCTGGGTTGATTTCGTCGCGTTCTGGCAAGCGAGTCAATGAACCTTCCAATTTTTCAGCGTCGAATGATACGAATGCTGGACGTCCAAGAGTAGCTTCTACTGCTTCAAGGATAGCTGGAACTTTCAATGATTTTTCACGAACTGAGATCACTTGACCTGGAGTTACGCGGTATGATGGGATATCAACGCGTTTTCCGTCAACAAGGATGTGACCGTGGTTTACGAATTGACGAGCTTGACGACGAGTAGTCGCAAGGCCAAGACGGTAAACAACGTTATCCAAACGGCGTTCCAAAAGAAGCATGAAGTTGAAACCTAGGATTCCGCCTTTGATTTTTGTAGCTTGTACGAACAAGTTACGGAATTGTTTTTCACCTACACCGTAAGTGAAACGAAGTTTTTGTTTTTCAGCCAATTGCAAACCGTATTCTGACAATTTAGAACGGTTGTTTGGTCCATGTTGTCCTGGTACGTAGTTACGACGTGCCAATTCTTTACCTGTACCTGTAAGTGAAAGGCCAAGGCGACGAGCTTGTTTCCAAGATGGTCCTGTATAACGTGACATGTGTATGTCCTCCTGATATAAATAATATTTCGGTGGAAATAGTCACTTAGAAAGCCCTGATTCGTGCAGATGCCCTTCGCCTAAACAGCCAAGGTTACTTGTCATAAGACACCTGTTGACGAGCTTCATGCTTTCCTGCTGCTATTTCACACAAAGGCTATTGTACCATGAAAAGCTAGATTTGTAAAGGGATTTATCAGTTGAACTAAATTATTTTAATATTACAGTGTCAACAAACAGCACTCCCTCTATCTTTCTAAGTGGTTTTTTAGAATGAAAATAGAGTGAGGAACATCTGAAAAGACTCGGCTTAAAAATTCTAGATGTCGCTTGTCTTCACTATCCAAAGATACAGTATGTTTTACATTTACAGTGCCATCATTATTCTCAATAATTTGATGACCAAGAAGAATATCACCGAATGGAGTTGCCGTTTTATCCCAAAATTCTTCAAGAGGTTTTACAAGTGTGAGCTGATATTCCATAGGGAGCATTCATTCGAGTTCCATAGTTCCGTATGAACCCGTCTCAAATCCACCTTTTAATGTAATATTTTTTAAATCTTCTTCCCAATCATACCACTTTTCAATATTTTCATAATAGCCCCAGGCAGCCTCTTTTGTTGCTCTTATGTTTAAACTAAATTCCATTTTGACACTCCTTTTAATATAAGTGTACTTGTTATAAAATAACTTACATTTTTTGTCAACTGATTTTTTGAAAGCGCTGGTTTTCATATTCTCTAGATGAGACTCTTACCTTTAGTTTTACTTTAAAATAGTATCTATATCATACGCCTTTATTTCAAACTAAGGCTGAATGTAAACTTGCTGCCTAAGCCATATTGACTTTCTGCTGTGATTTCGCCACCAAGCTGATGGGCTAGTTCGCGTGCAATCGCAAGTCCTAATCCATGCCCACCTGTCTTCACATTGCGCGAAGTTTCTACACGATAAAGTCGTTTAAAGATTTTTTCCAAATCCTCAGGAAGGATTCCCTGACCCTCGTCTTTCACACTGATTCTCAGCTCTTGTTCTGTTAATTGGGCAAGAACCTCGATTCTGGTTCCTGGTTCTGAATATTTAAAGGCATTGTTTAACAAGTTGACCAGAATACGAGAAAGTTTGTCAGAATGGCTCTTGATTTTCGCCGACTCAGGTGATACTTGAATGTAAACATCTCGCTCCTCTTGTTCAATCTGGAGTTGAAATTCACTCATTGACTCAATCAGCAACTGATCTAGAAAGACCTCTTCGACTTCTTCCTCAGCAGTATCTTGAGGTTGTGTATTAAGAGTCAAAACATCCAATTCCTCCACTAGCTTGTTTAGACGCTCAGTTTGCCGACCAATCGTAGTTAAGTAGTGGAGCCGCTCCTCTTCCTTAATCACTCCATCTATAATTCCCTCCACAGTAACCTGAATGGAGGTAATGGGAGTTTTAATATCGTGAGAGAGCTGCGCAATCATCATTCTCTTTTCTTGCTCGCTCTCATCAAGTGATTGAAAGGTAGCTTGCAAATTGTGGGACATGTCATTAAAAGCCTGGGCCAGCTCTTGAAATTCTAATGGGCCTTTGGTTTCGATTTCTGTGCTGAAATCCTTGCTGGCTATATCCTGGGCTTGTTTTTTCAAATGTTTCAGAGAAGAGAACACTGGCGACAAAAGAAAGATGCTCACTGCAGCGCCAATGAAACTAGCAATCAAGGTCATTCCAACTAGAAAGTAAACTTCACTTTTCTCGATCAACATCCGTTGGACTGCCCAGAAAACGACCAAAATCGTTAGTAGAGTCGACACTAGATACCCCACTAAAATATAGTTTTTTAATTTCATTTTCTACCTCTTGGTCTTTCCATCTTATAGCCCAAACCCCAGACAGTTTTGATAGCAGGAGCATTTGAATTCGTATACTTGGTCAACTCTTGCCTCAAAGCATGGATATGAACATTGAGTGTATTGGTATCATCCACATAGTCCTCTTGCCATACCTTCTCGTAAAGTTCCGTCTTTGAAAAGACTCTCTCGGGATTGCTGGCTAATATCCATAAAAGCTCAAAGGATTTTACTGTCAATTCCAAAGGTTGCTCCCCAATGCGAACCTCATGAGTCACATGGTTGATTACCAAGTCACCAAACTCGATCTGTTCTGTCTCTCCTCCACGGCTAAGGCGACGCAAGATATTATTCACTCTTAAAACCAATTCGCGTGGGCTAAAGGGTTTGACTATAAAATCATCTGCCCCCAAACTTAATCCATAAATCTTATCCTGTTCGCTTGTCTTAGCAGTTGTAAAGAGGAAGGGTTGATCCGGAGCGATATACTGAACTTCACTGATAAAATCATAACCGTCCATATTGGGCATCATGATATCTGTGATAATGAGGTCGATAGATTTTTTTCTGAAAAGCTCTAATCCCTCCTTACCATCATGGGCGACCAAAACGTCGTAACCTGCCTGTATAAGATAGCGATTTTGAATATCTAGAATATCTATCTCATCATCAACCAGCAAAATTGTCTTTTTCATCTGACACTCCTTCGATAAAAACAGTGTTATACTTGCTTTAGTATAACACTATTTTCTCTAATGTTTAAATGATTTGAATCTTAATCTTCTCGTTTGGTTGTCAAACCCAAGAGTCCAACAAGACCTGCCAAGGCTAAACCAAAGATACCAAGGCCAGCTGTAGCTGTTTTAGCTTCCCCAGTATTTGGTAGCATCGCTTTATCATCTTTTTTCATCATATTAGCCATTGGGCTAGAAGCTGGTTGATCTACTTTCATATCTGACATATGGTGATTTGTACCCATCATACCCTCAGTCGTACCTGTAAAACCTGTTTCAGAAGGCTTCGTATTCATCTGACCTTGTTGAGATGGTATTGTCGCCATTTCTTTTCCACGAAGCTGAATCGTTACTTGACGAGTAGCAATCAGATTGGTCAAATCAGGTTTGCCATCTTTAGAGCCATAGACTTTAACAGTAGCTAGGTATGTATGTGTTCCGTTAGCTCGAAGTTGATCCAGCAAGGCCTGACCATCTTTGCCAACCGTATTGCCATTCAAATCCACTTCGTAGAAATATTGACCTTTAGCCAAGCCTTCAAGTGGCAATAGAGCTGGATTTTTAGCTGTTCCGTTGTCTGACCATGGGGCTTTGTCTGAATCTTTTAACAAGAGGCAGGTCAACATACCATCTCCACCAAAAGCTTCGTATGGAATAACTTGGTTGACACCGGCCAAGAATGGACCTGGAACATTTGCTTTTTCAAGGTAGCTAGCTGGAACATCAATGCTATTTTTGATGTTATTAGCAACAGAGTCTTTAACCCGATTTGGTGTGGTTGAACCATTCAAATTAACAGTCAAATCTTTAGTCGCTACGAGATTAGTTAAGTCAGGTTTGCCGTCTTTTGCACCGTACACCTTGATGGTAGCCTTATAGCTTTGTGTACCATTTTGTTTCAAGAGGTCAAGTAGCTCTTTATCTGATTTACCTTGAGTCCCTGCTAAATCCACTTCGTAGAAGTAAAGACCTTTGCCTAATTTTTCTACTGGTGGGAGAGCGGGATTTTTAGCTGTTCCATTGTCTGACCATGGAGCCTTATCAGAGGCTTTCAAGATAAGGCGAGTTAACATGCCGTCTCCAGCGAAGAATTCGTATGGAATGACTTGGTTGACACCAGCTGTGAATGGTCCTGGGAAGTTGGCTCTATCCAAATATGAAGCTGGAACATCTACTGTGTCTTTGGTGTTGTCAGCCACACCTTTTTGCACTTCAGCTGGAGTGGTTAAACCATTCAAATTAACAGTCAAATCTTTAGTCGCTACCAGATTAGTTAAGTCAGGTTTGCCATCTTTTGCACCGTACACCTTGATGGTAGCTTTATAGCTTTGTGTACCATTTTGTTTCAAAAGGTCAAGCAACTCTTTGTCAGATTTGCCTTGGGTGCCTGCCAAGTCTACTTCGTAGAAGTAAAGGCCTTTGCCCAATTTCTCTACCGGTGGGAGAGCGGGATTTTTAGCTGTTCCATTGTCTGACCACGGAGCCTTGTCGGATGCTTTCAAGATAAGACGAGTCAACATACCGTCACCAGCGAAGAATTCATATGGAATAACTTGGTTGACACCAGCTGTGAATGGTCCTGGGAAGTTGGCCTTGTCCAAGTAAGTGGCTGGGACATCTACTGTATCTTTTGTATTGTCATCCACACCTTTTTGGACTTCAGCTGGGGTGGTCGCTGGTTGCGCTTCACTAGCTTCACGGTCTTGCCCAGAAACTGTAGACGCAGGACTTTCCACAGATTTAACTGCATCTTCTGTTTGTTTCTTAGAGTCAGGTTGTGCTTGTACTTCTTCTTTTGGTGCTACTGCCGGCTCTTTAGCAGTTGCGTCCGCTTTTTCTGAAGAGCTTGTCGTATCCACACTTGCTTTAGGTGTTGGAACAGACTGTTCTGAAGGAAGAGCTACATCGACTGCTTTTTTGAGAACCTCTGCTGGTAAGTCGCTCTTTTCACTCACCGAAGCAGCGTCTGGCACGACTTGGGCAGGAGTCGGATTGACGACATCAGCACGTGCAGAACTTGGTTGACCGACTAGGACAAAGAAGCCACTGGCCACAACAACTGAGGCAACACCGACACTGAGACGGCGAATAGACCAACGAGTATATCTCTGATTTGGATTGAATTTCATGGGATTCTCCTTAGAGTTTTCTTTTTTTGATGACTCTAGTATAATCTCCTAAAATTAAAAAGGATTAAGAAAAAGTTAAAATTTTTCTTAAATCCCTCTTATAAAATACTTATATTGACTCGTTAATTATTTAGAAAGAGAGTACCCTTCCTCTCCTACTCACTCAGTTCAGCTAGGGTGTCCAGATGTTGGTTATTAATGACGGCCATGATGTAGGCATCTGCCTGCAAGAGGTCATTGGGTCCGAATTGGACATCCAGAGGAGCATTTTCGTAGGAACGAAAGCCAAGTACGTTGAGGTTGTATCCCCCACGTAAATCTAGCTGACTGAGGCTTTTACCTACCCATGATTGGGGGATTTTCATCTCGACAATCGATACATTCTTGTCCAGCTGAAAGACGTCTACGCTGTTATGAAAGAGGATGGTCTGTGCCAATGAGCGCCCGATTTCAAACTCTGGTGAGATGACTGCGTCTGCCCCAATTTTTTCTAGAACCTTTTTAGCTGTATGGCTTTTGACCTTGGCAATGACGGTCGGCACTCCTAGACTCTTGCAGTGCATAACCGCGAGAACACTGGACTCCAGATTTTCCCCCGTTGCGACAACTACGGTATCACAGGTGTCAATCCCCGCTGATAGAAGGAGTTCTTCATCCGTGATATCTCCAACTACCCCACGCGCCAGCATAGGTTCAAATTGATTAATGCGTTCCTCGTGGTCATCAATAGCAATGATATTCATGTCATGCTTGGCTAGAGCAGCCAAAACACTGCTCCCAAAAATTCCCAAGCCTAAAATTCCAATTGTCCTATCTGACATCGTTCTTCCTTTCTTACCCAATGGTGATATCTGCCTTCATATAGTGAATCGTATCTTTCTTGTCTGGCTGGTATTCCGCTACACTGACTAGTAGTGTCAAGGGACCAATACGGCCGATAAACATCAGCAACATAACCATGCTGAGGGCTATCTTGCCTAGCTCTGGTGTTAAATTTGCCGTCACCCCAACTGTCGCAAGGGCTGAAATGGTCTCAAACATGAGGTAGATAAAGCGCGGATTTCCCTCTGCTGTTATCCCTAGAAGGATTAAGCCCAGCAAGAATGTTAGCAAGAAGATAATAAAGACACTGAAAGATTTTTGCACGGTTCGGGGTTCAATGGTCCTCCGAGCCACATTGGCATGAGGCAAGCCCAATAGTTCGCTACGAGCAAAGACCAACAAGACAAAGAAGGTCGTAATCTTGAGCCCCCCTGCTGTCCCTCCAGGTGCCCCGCCCAGAAACATCTGTAGGATGTAGATCAGTAAGGTAACTGGTCGAGCCTGGGTGTAGTCAATGGAAGCAAAACCTGCCGTTCTCATACTAACGGTCTGGAAGAAACTAACCAGCAGTTTCTCTGGGGCGCTAAGATTTCCAATCGTTCCAGGATTATTCCACTCGATGAATAAAGTCGATACGGTTCCAAAGAGTAAAATTCCCGCCGTTAAAAAGAGAACCAGCTTGGTATGGAAACGCAGGCGGCGTTTTTTCTTTTTCCCAAACTGGGTCGCTAGGTCAAACCAGACCATAAATCCTAGACCACCCGTGATAATCAATCCTGCAATGACTAGATTGATCAAGGGGTCCGTTTGAAAAGCTACCAAACTCGTACTTCCAAAATTATCAAATCCAGCATTACAGAAGGCTGAAACAGCCAAAAAGATAGAGGTTAACACCCCTCGGCCCCAGCCAAATTCAGGAATAAAGCGGAAACTCAGGAGAAAGGCACCAATTCCTTCCACCAAAAAAGTCGTCAGAAAGATCGAGCGGATGAAATCCTTTAGAGACTGGGTTTCTCCATAACTGAAACTTTCTTGAATAGTCTCCCGGCCACGAAGACTGAGCTTTTGCTTACCTTGGATATAAAAGATTCCGATAAAGGTCATAAGCCCCAAACCACCAATCTGGATCAAGAGCATACAGATCAACTGGCCCCAGATATTGTAGGTAGAAGCCACTGGCTGGGTAAAGAGCCCTGTCACACAGACCATGGACACCGTCGTAAAGAGATGGTCAAAGTAGGTCGCTTGTGAAGTTGTTGCTTGCACAAAGGGAAGGCTTAAAAGGAGCGAGCCCAGTAAGATAACCAGGGCAAAACTTAAAAAGATGCGACGGGCTGGCGATAAACGAGACAGCGTCGTCTTGATTTTTTCCAAAAAAGATTTGAATAACATAGCTACATTCTACCATAAAAACAGTCAGAACACTCACATGTGGTGCACAATAGCAAGACAGAGTTCGAGTGCCTTATCAAAAGCTTCTGAGCCCCAGTCACGACTGTCATAGTTGTCTAGATCCGCCAAGGAATCTGCGGTAAAGAGCAACTCTCCCCAGACAACTCCTCGTAGCTGAGCTACTGCTGCAAGAGCAGAACACTCCATCTCCACAACCGCACAGCCTTCTTCCTTGCGATAGGCAACCTTTTCAGCCGTCTCCCGGTAAAAACCATCTGTCGTCCAGGTCATGACTTCCTCGTAAGGGATTCCTCTTTGCTCCAAGACTTGCTCAATGGCAGAGACAGCCTCAATCTGCATCTCCATATAACGAGAAGGTGCTACATAGTGGTAGCTGGTCCCCTCATCTCGCAGAGCCCGAACAGGGACAAGAAAGGCATTTTCCTCTATATCGGCTAGGACGCCACAGGTTCCAGTGGAAATGATTTGCTCCACACCATAGCCAATCAACCAATCCATAAACTGGGCAGCTGGGGCAGAGCCTACGGGCGCCTGGGCCAGACAAATCTCCTCGCCCTTGTAGTTGAGGACGTAGACTGGATAAGTCTTGGTGGCCGAAACGAACTCACCAACACAATCCGCCCCTACTTCCTGAGCATAGCGGTCAATCTCTTCCTCCAAAAATGCATAGATGCACTTCTTTGGCAACTTTAAATCTAGCCCCTCATGTGTTGGCATAAGGACCGCCTGGGGGTTGTCGTCAAACTCTAAAATGGGAATCGCATGTTTCTGAATCATAGCCCACCTCCTCTAATTTTGTACTATTGTATCAAAAGCTGACGGAATGTCAAGGAGTTGTCTTCATCAATCCAGAAATCTCCTCTTCCATACACTTGAGAAATCGTTGCACCGCTGGAGAAGTCGGTTTCTGTTTTAGTAAAGTGATTGAGGACTATCACCAAAATACCAAATTCAATAATAAAAAAGCACGAATCTGCATCAGGTAATGTATACCCTTTTATATTGTACAAGAAGCCAAACCAATAGAATCTAGCCTCCATTTTGTCTAGGCCTACTCTATTTCCACAAACCACCTAAAATCTGTTTTTCTAATAAGTCTAAGTCTTCCTCTTTTATTTCTCCGTTGTCACTAACGATATAAAGCTGAGCGAAGTAAGCCAACAATGGACCAACACAAATACGAACCATTTGAGGGATCGTTAACTCTGGATTTACACGTGGATCTGCTAGCAATTCCTTATGAAGTACTCGAAGTTTATCTTGAATAGCATTCCAGATAAAAATCTGTTCATTTTTTAGTTTTTTATTTGAAAAACTCTCCTGCAGAATGATTTTCATCAAAGCACGATTTTTTTTGAGATAGCTCATACGATCATGGACGAGATAACGAACCCTCTCTTCTGTCGTTTCAAAAGCTAAGAGTTCCTCAAAAAAACTACCGAAAATGCCTGGGACTACAGGATGTAAAATAGCCGTCAGTAAATCATCCTTCGTCTTAAAATACTTAAATAAAGTTGCCTGGCTTAGTCCAGCACGCTCAGCTATGTGAAGAGTTGAGGTCCCATGGTAACTCCTGGTTGATATGAGATCCACTGCTGCCTGCATGATTTTTTTCTTTCCTTGAGGGTAATTCGCTTCTTCTAAGTAATCTTCAAACGATTCAAAAACAGTCTTATCCATCTAATCTTCACACCTTTTTAGCATTATTTATGTTGATTTCTAAACTTTACGATAACGACGCAATCCAACAATATTAAGAATTGTTAAAATGATCAAGAAAATCATTAAAACACCAAGATTTGACAAAATATCACCAAGATTGTGCCCGTAAAGAATAATCTGGCTTATTGCATCACCAGAATAGGTTAATGGCAAAAATTTCCCCACAGTTAGAGCCCATTCTCCCATGGATGACAATGGAATAATTCCTGAGAAAAAAAGTTGGGGCATAATCACGAGAGGAATAAATTGCATCATTTGGAATTCTGATTTTGCTAGAGTAGACAAGAGAATTCCAAAAGCTAGTGCTACAAGAGCCAGTACCACATTAACTATTATAACATTTAAAATACTTCCTACAACTTCTACATCTAGTAGCCAAATTGCTGCTAAAACGACAACTGCCGTTTGAAAAATCGCAATAATACCGTAAGACAACATATAGCCATAGACGATTTCAGATCGTTTCACTGGTGTTGCTAACAAACGTTCTAGTGTTCCACTGGTGCGTTCTTTCAAAAGCGCCATACCTGAAATCAAAAAGACAAAAAAGAAAACTACAAAACCTATCAAAACCGGAATCATATTGGTAAAGAAGCTTGTATTTTCATCTCCATACTGGTAAGACTCCTTGATTTCTGGTGTTTTTGCGTCCGAGTCCAATTGTGGAAGAGCTTGTTTAACACGAGATACTAACTGATCGGTGCCTTCACTGGCGATACTCGTTCGTAACACTTGTCGTATCATAGATGTTTTGGAGGCGTCTGTGTTTGCGTAGTCGACCTGGTACTCACCGTTTTTATAAGAAATCACAGCATCGACTTTTTCATTTGCTAGCGCTTCTTTGGCTTGATCTAAGTCTTGATAAGTCTCGACATCCACATGATCGAGCTCATCCATTTTCGTTACCAAACCAGTTGGTAGATCTTGTGTTGCCAACTTGACATTCACGGTTGTACTAGTTGAAAACATGAGGTTCATCAACCACATGATAAAAACAGGTGCTATAAACATCAGGGCTAGAGTTCGTTTGTCACGAAGTAATTCTTTGATGACTTTTTTTGCAATCGCTATTGTTCTCATCTTACTCACCTTCTGCTTTTAAAAATACTTCTTCAATACTTGAAACTTGATAACTTTCTTTTAAGTGTTGCGGTGTATCAAAAGCAATGATTTTTCCGCCTAATAATAAGCCGACCTTATCCGTCAACTCTGCTTCATCCATAACATGGGTAGTAACTAATATCCCTACCCCATTGTCTCTAAGCGCGAATAATTCTTTCCAGATTTTCTTTCGAAGAGAAGGGTCGATTCCAACTGTCGGTTCGTCCAAAATCAAGAGTTGAGGATTTCCTAAAAGCGCGATAGCCAGTGACAAACGCCGTTTCATTCCTCCAGAATAACCAGATACCGCCTTGTTTAAGCAGTCTGTCAGATCTACTACTTGAGCTATATAAGCAATTTCCGCCTTTAGGTCTTTTTTAGAAAGCCCCTTTAGCTGACCAAAAAAATCCAGATTTTCTTGGCCTGACAAGGACTCGTATAAAGCATCTGATTGGACCATATAGCCAATATCTCCTAAAATATGGCGATTGGGCATAGTGTGATTTAACACTAAAGCTACGCCTCCATCAGCCTTTTCCATTCCTAACGTAGTCTTAATCATAGTTGATTTACCAGCACCAGACGGACCTATTAATCCTATAATTTCTCCTGTCTGCAATTCAAAGCTGACATGATTCAGAACTATTTGATTGTCAAAAGATTTTACTAAATCTTTTAAATGTAGTAATGTTTTCATTTACTTCCTCCTTGGTAAGTGATTACTCACTTTTTAAATCACAGAAGCTATTATAGTGAGTAATCACTCACTTGTCAAGAAAAAAATCTAAATCCTTTAAAAAATAGAGCAGCAGACATTATTATCTGATGCTTATAATGGATAGCTATTACTTTTAGAGCTGTTTCTAAATCTCTTCTCGATACTCCGAAATGGTCTTTCCTGTCCACTTTTTAAAGGCCTATTCTTCCTCTACTTTTCTCAGCCAATCCTACCACTGTCATCACCATTGCAACCTTGATGACCTTGGCAATGGAAATCCATTTCACGCATTTTTATATAACCCGAACCAAGAAATTCTCAAGTCCTGATTGGAAGTTATTTTAGCTACAATCCATCTCTCAAACACAAAAACTCTCCCTTCTCTTTCGAGAAAGGAGATTCTTTTTTATCCTTGTCCGCCAGGGGCTGGACCGCCGCCTTGAGGGCCTCCATTTGGTCCTCCGCCTCCAGGCATAGAGTTGACGATTTCCGTTTGTTTTTCACCGTTGAGATAGATATCTCCACCTGTGTAGGTCGCTGTTCCATCAAAGTCAAAACCTGTTTGACCAGTCATTTTAATGGTTCCGCCTGTGACTGTGATATTGCCGTTCGAGTCGATTGGGTCTGTGTCTCCTTGGCCGACTTCTACTGTCAGGTTCCCACCGTTCATGGTGAAGAAGATTTCACTCTGTTGGGCGTTTTTATTAGCTGCGTTGACTCCATCATCTGTCGAATAGATGCTAATGTCCCCACCGTTGATAGTGATGGACTTACCTTCAAGTCCTTCTGTCGAATTCTTGACGGTGTAGGTACCACTATCGATAACCAAATCACCTGATGCGTGGATGCCATCATCTCCTGCTGTGACGGTGATGTTGTTGTTGGATAGGTACATGGTTCCGACTGAAGTATCCTCGTCATTGTCCACCTTTACGCCATCTTCCTTGGCATCGATAGTCATGGTCGTACCAGTGATGTTGAGTTCATCATTGACATTAAAGGCATCGCCAACTGCTGTGATGTTATAGGTTCCACCCGTGATGTGGAGGGTGTCATTGGCCTTGATACCATTGTTCTTCTTGCCATCTACATTGAGAGTTCCTTTCCCGTTGATGGTCAAATCCGCCTTAGAAAAGAGAGCTGCGTCTGCTTTTTCGTCGTTGTTAGAGCTTGAGTCAGAGAGACTGTTGGTGGTTCCCTCTGCTAGAGTCAAGTAGACATGGCCGGCTGATGTCGCAGAAATCGCTGCATTGGTATTGGTCATGTTCGCACCTTTTAGGACTAGGTGAACATCTGCCGACTTATCTGCCTCGACCTTGATCTGCACCCCATCAGACTGACCTGAAATCACATAGGTTCCAGATTTTGTGATGGTCACTGTTGATTCAGAGACTGTCACCCCATCTCCAGAGACCTTTGCAGATGAGCCAGATAGCTCAATTTTAGAAGCTGTGCTTTCGTCATAAGAGGTATCATTGTCCTTATCTGTAAAATAGGATGATTGGCTTGTCTTTGTTGCAGTTGTTGTGGCACTATTTGTCGTTGCATTGGTATTGGATGTAGTTGTTGACTGGGCACATGCTGCCAGCAGCACCATTGCCGTTAAACTCGTTACGAGTAGGGTCCATTTTTTTGATTTCATACCTTTTTCCTCTCTTTCGTATGATATAGCTAGACAGTCTACAGAAGATTCCTGAAACAAAACTAAAACTTTTCTGAAAGTTTCCTTAAATTCAGTTTCAGTTAAGTTTCGCTTAATAAAACTTTTAGAAATGTCCTCTAGACTTGTTCCAAGCAAGTTTACCTTGTTTAATCCATGATTTATCTAAAGGAGGAGTTGCTTATGAAACCCCTAGAAACAAACTTTGAACGGATCGAAACCAAGTACCTGGTCTCTAAAACAGACCTACACGATTTAATAGAAGATTTGAAAGACTACCTCGTCGAGGACGACTATCCGACTTCGACCATTTCCAATATCTACTTTGACACAGAAGATTTTCAGCTCATCCAAGACTCTCTGCAGGATCAGCATAAGAAGGAAAAAATCCGTATTCGGACCTATCTCGCACAGCCAAGCACTGACAGCCCCGTCTTTCTAGAAATCAAGTCCAAAGACGAAGCCGGTATCGGTCACAAGCACCGCGTCCTATCCCAGTCAGATACCATCACCCAACTCATCACCAAAGGTTGGGGAGGAGACCTGATCAAAGATAGCTTTCTGGTAGCAGAGATTCAAAAGTTACGCCAACGCTACAGCGAGGCTCTCAAACCGCGTATCTATATTTCCTATGACCGTTTTTCACTAAAAGAAAAAAAGAAAATCCCAGGATTCCCCTACCAGAAAATTCGTGTCACTCTTGACCAAAACCTGACCTATCGTGATAAACAGGTCTGCCTATTTGCTGACAAAAAAGGCCTGCCTCTCATAGAAGACGAACTGGTCATCATGGAAATCAAGGCGCCTGGTGATAAAAAACCTCAATGGCTAGAGGATATCCTTGATAAGTATGGTCTGGTAGAGCAAAAATTCTCAAAATACTCCTGCGCCTACCATAAATCACAAGGACTAGCCTATGCCCCACAACCTATCGGAGAAAGTGTAGGTAATGCTTATGTCTAACCTTTTTAACTCTATTTTCAACGACGCAACCGCCACTGCTGACCCCCTCCAACTCCTACTCGCCCTTGTCGTCAGTCTTTTTCTAGGACTAGCACTCAGCTGGGCCTATAAGCAACGGACTCTTTACACACGGGAATTTGTCATCAGTTTGACCCTTTTACCTTGTTTGATGACGCTGGTCATCTTCCTCGTCAATGGCAGTCTCGGAACGTCGATTGCAGTGGCAGGAACATTTAGTCTCATTCGTTTCCGTTCTGCCACGAGTGGCTCTCGAGAGCTAATCGCTATCTTTCTAGCCATGATCATCGGTCTGGCGGCAGGGACAGGATACCTTCTCTTAGCCGTACTCTTCACGGTCCTTATCCTAGGAATATGGCTCCTTTTGGAAAAACAACAGAGCAAGAGCAATCACCAACGTCGTAGACTCTTGACCATCACACTTCCCAATAAAGAAGCCCGCCTAGATACTATCCAGGTCGCGCTGGATCAATTTTGCACTGAGTTTGACCTCATCTCAGTAGATACCAGCAATGCTGGTGAATCCTTGCAAACCGTCTACGAAGTCGATCTCAATCCTCAAGTAGATGATTTCCAACTGACAAGCTACCTGACAAGCAAGATTTCTCAGTGCGATGTTTCCTTGACCAAGAAAGCCAAAAAGAAGAAAAATCTATAAGACTAAAGCTCATAAAAAGAACAGCCCAAGCTGTTCTTTTTAGTTTTCTTTTACTGGGATTTCCTTGATAACTCGCGCAGGATTGCCAGCTAGGACGACATTGTCTCCAAAGGACTTGGTGATCACGGCTCCTGCTCCAGCGACGACGTTATTGCCCAGTGTCACTCCAGGAAGGACAATGACGCCACCTCCAGCCCAGAAATTATCTCCAATGGTGATGGGCTTGCCATATTCGACCCCTGAATTGCGTTCATGTGGATCCAGTGGATGGAGCGGGGTTAAAAACTGACAGTTGGGGCCAAGCATGGCATTGTTCCCAATGCGAATCGGACAAACATCCAGCATGGTCAAGTTCCAATTAGAATAAAAATTTTCCCCTAGATGGATATTGACTCCATAATCGACCACCAAGCGTGGATTGATATAAAGATTTTGCCCAGTTGAGCCAAACCAAGTCTTGATAATATCTGCTCCCTTCAAGGGATCTTCTTCCTTGTTAAAGGCAGCCTGTTTTTGGCGAGAAGCCTGCGCCAAGGTCCGTAATTCTGGGTCCGACGGACGGTAAGGCTCTCCTGCTATCATTTTCTGGTATTCGCTAGCCATCTTATCACCTCACACTTAATTTGGACTCATCATATCAAAAAGCCTTTGAAAGGTCAAGAATAGCCTACTTTCTAAACTCTCAAAGCCAATCCCCTCCAAGTTAAAACAAGTTGCTTGACAAAAGCTTAACTTCATGGTTTAATATACCCCTTAAGGGTATATCGGAGGTACCTATGTTTCACTTATTATTTACAAAAATTGATAGTATTTCTACCAGCGAGTTAGAAGCTAAACTCAGAGAACCGATTCAGCTACTAGATGTTCGGACGCCTATGGAATTCCGTAGAGGTCATATCAAAAATGCAAAAAATGTTCCTTTAACGGAAATCGGTTCTTACACACCTGCGACAAAAGAAACACTTTATGTCATTTGTCACTCTGGTGTACGAAGCAAACTAGCTGCGAAAAAGCTTAAGAAAAAAGGCTACGATGTCATCAATGTACGAGGCGGTATGAGCTCTTGGACAGGTCAGGTCATCTAGAAGCATCAAATGAGCTACGCAGCCTTGAACCTTATCGAAGGTCTGAGCGACCATATCCAATGGTATCCGCTCGAAGATGATCTGATTAAGGGCAAATAATCCCTAGATGTGCGGACAAGTGGCGAATTTCAGAGTGGTCGACTCAAAGTCGACACCATCCACATTCCCCTAAACGAATTACGGGAACGCTTGGATGAACCGGACAAGAAGCAAACCTACATCCTTAGCTACCGCAGCGTTTTGCACAGCTATATCACAGAGCGTATCCTCCAGCGGCAGGATTTACCGTCCAAAACCTTGATGGCGCTTATTCACAATATAAAATGTCTAATCCAGAAGGAGTCAAATATGGGGACGAGTATCAGCATGGCTGATTTTTATGAAGAATACCTAAATGAAAATCTAAACCTTATCGATGTACGTGAAGAGCACGAATTCCAAGCAGGACATGCACCAGGTGCCAAAAATCTGCCTTTAAGTACCTTGGAGCAAGGTTACAAAGAACTCAAACCTGACCAGGAATACCATGTCATCTGTCAAGGTGGAGTCCGTTCCGCATCTGCTTGTGAATTTCTAAGCGCCCAAGGCCTCACCGTTATCAATGTAGAAGGTGGTATGAATGCTTGGCCCGGTCAAGTAGAATAATGAAAAAACCGATTAAGTTCCTTAATCGGTTTTTTCATTTCTGCAACCCGCTGATATAGGGCTCGTAGCCCGTCGCTTTTAAAAAAGAAGCACATTGATGGTATCTAAAAAGAGGTTTGCTCATTGGTATTTGGGGGAACTCATCCGTTTGTCCGACATGATTTTTTTGTCGGAACAAACTTAAATGCCTTTGTCTGCATTGTTTATCAATAGCAAATTAGTTTATTTCCGTCTAATCAGGTATCGGATGGCCTTTTCTAGGCGTTCCTTTTGAGCCTCGGGGTCGTCTAGTGGTTGGTTGATACAGCCTGTGAGATTTTCAGTAATGATCATCTCAATCACGCGCTCAACGCTAGATTTCACTGCTGTCAACTGCGTAACAATATCTGCGCAGTCACGATCTTCTTCAATCACCTTTTGAATCCCACGCAACTGACCCTCTGAACGTTTCAGGCGTGTGATGTACTTTGAGTTTGTCATTGATTTATCCTTGGTCACTTTTCTTCATTATATCTCGAATAATGTTCTTTGTCAAAATTCTCATCCTATCTGTCTTTATAGGAGACAACCTTTTCTCTGTATCAGATAGAAAAGATTGATAAGCATGGAAATGGAAAAGAAACTCTGTCCTCCTTGAAGCTCGATGGGAAGTCACGTTTCCTTTCAACCAACTGACCTTTATGCGTATATCTTGGACAAATTGGACAAAAAGGCTAGGATCACTATCCCATAGACTAGAACTAGAGCCAGCCCAAATCCGATACCAAACCACTTGTAAAACTTGTCCATTCCGCTGTAACGTTCGACATAGGCCCTGGTCGGCTTGTCTGGATCATACCAGACCGTCAGTTCCGAATGAAGGGGGAAATGGGTCTGCATCAAGCGTTTGAAGGAAACAAAGGAGTTGCTGTAGCGAGTGATCGAAGGCGCTAGCATATCTTCTCTTGTATAGTCCTTTAAAAATTTAGTAGTCCCCCACGGAATTGTGACCGTTTTGAACATAAAATACTGCAAGGTTTTCTTATAAGCAATCCCATCCACCGTGTATTCGACGATAGGTGGATACCCCTCACGAAAACGGCTATAGCCGATAACCGTTCCAGGAACGGATGACTTGGCAAGGCGGACCAACTTCTGATCTCGAAGATAGAGATAGAGAAAGGTCCCACACACAAATACAAAAGATAGGAAGATGACGATTGTCCCAACTATCAAACCAATTACTTCTTTATTCATATGAACTCCTCCTGTTATTTTATACAGTAAAATCTCAAAACTAACTCATCCAGAAAGGACATCGATGCCCTCGAGTCTACTCTTCGGATTTTTCTTTTGACTGTTTTTCTCTCAAAACTTTTACAGATTTCGATATGATATCTCTCACCTGTTCGTCAGCAAGTCCTGGAATCTGGTAATAAGGATTATTGGATTCGCTTTTTGACGGCTTTGTTCCTGAACTTTCGGTTTTAGAACTTTGTTCAGTCGAAGACGAGGATTTCGGCTCTGAGGAACTGGATTCTTTGGTCTTAGAGGAACTCGACGACTCAGAAGACTTGGACGTTTCAGGCGTTTTAGAATCAACCTTAGGTGGCTTGTTTACTTGGTCGTTCGGCTGTTTCACAGGTTTATAGAATAGCCCAAAAGACAACAGCAAGGCCATCAAAATCCTAATACCAGCCAAGGTTCTTTTATTGGCTTCAGTCGAGGGAACCTTTACTCCCTTTGTACTGAGTATTTTCCATTCTGGATGCTCTTTTTCTATGGCTTTTTTCTGTCTCCTAAGAGGACCAAGTAGAAAATGATTAAAAGGCACAATCGTTACCATAGCCACCGTTACAAGCGGGACATAATTGGAATGACTTGATACCAGTAGAACATCGAGTATAGCGAGAAGAATGAAGAGGAAACGCCCCACAAACTTACGAACTTGATGCTCTTTTTTGATCTGCAAATATCTCTCTTGTGACATTATCATTCCCTCTTTTCTTTATTCTTTTGTGAACTTTATTAAAAATTCGACTTACTCCTTCAACACCCCTACTTTTATATCTGTATAGAATTTCTCATCAATTGATGTGGTAAAAAAGAAGGGAGGGGTCAACTCTTTATAGTCTCGAAAATGAATATAGCCAGCTAAGAAGTCGATTCCTTCTCGTACTAACTCATCATCTGGTTCCAAAATTCTAGTTGAAACAGTATTTAAAACTTGAAACAGACTGTGATACAAAAAGTCTTTCGGCAAAGCATCTTCAATACACTCTTCTTCTACTGGGATAAACAGTTCCATCAACACATCTTGATTTTCTTCTAACTTGGAATTAATCGTATAAAAGAAAGGTCCTCGAAGCGTATATCCTGCTTTTCTTACTTCGTCTAAAAAAGCGTTATAAGTGTCCGGCATCTCTTCTGGAGATACTGTGTAATACCTTGAGATAACATTTCTATATTGTATATCTTGGTATTCTCCCACGTTTTTATATAGCATCTGAAATCTCCTTAACTGGGATATTAATTTCAACAAAGCGTTGCCCAAATATTGGCAATATCGCTAGAAAAACGGTATCTCCTTGCATTTCCAACCCCTCATCTTGAATATATTGCTTCATTTCTTCAATTTTTGGAAGGAAATGTTCATCAAATGGAGTTACCTCAGAGACACACTGCTTAATTGTAAAATGTTCTAGATATTGAAATTCATCATTTCCTTCAATTGGGATGTTTGTCGGAATATAGACCTTAAACAAGGCTTCTCCTGGCTTTCCAAAAGTGCTCAAACATGTTTCAATCGTTGTCGGACCATTTTTATAGACCCCTGTTTCAAATAATAATTTTTCACAACCTTCAATCAAATCTAGAAAAGAATCCATGGGAACTTTTTTCTCTGTATAAGCAATATCGCTGATATCTATTCTAATTAATTTCATTTTATTTCTCCTCTATAAATAAAGTTATTCGTGCTTTTCTTTTTCCAACTGGTGAATACTCGTGCATACTCAAGCCAATAGAAGGGGAGGCAGGCAATGCTTAATCCTACAACACAAGGAATAGCATATATCACTGGTAACATAAATAAACGTCCTATAATCGCTAAAATTGCTGCTAATGAAGCAAGAATAAGTGGAGGAATGTGTAAGATTGTCTTCCTGAACTCTCCAGATGGTAAGGTCTTAGCTTTAGGGACAATTAACAACTGGTAAACAAAGGTGATTAGTTGAAAAATAAGGCTCAATCCAATTAACTTCATGAAAATAGACCAGTAGTCATCTCCTAAAAATATAGAACTTCCAAAAAGTAATTCTACATGAGAAATGAACACGGAACTAGCTGGCACTAATTGCAAAATTTTTGTTTTGGATACTGTAAAATATCTTGTGTAAACACAAAAAGGAATAAATCCTGTATAGTAG
>NZ_JAUMZR010000029.1:0-24699 GCF_030528045.1 Streptococcus sp. | reverse complement strand
TAAAAACACCCCAAAAGTTAGATTTTTTCTGTCTAACTTTTGGGGTGCAGTTCATAGAGGCTGTTTTTTTGTCCTCTAATCAGAAAAGGTAGAAAATGAAAATCGCAATTATCGGTTATTCTGGAGCTGGTAAGTCAACTCTAGCAGAAAAGTTATCTAACTACTACTCCATACCCAAACTGCATATGGATACGCTCCAATTTCAACCTGGTTGGCAAGACAGTGACCGCGAATGGATGTTGGGCGAGATGAAAAACTTTCTCACAAAGCATGAAGCTTGGGTTATCGATGGCAACTACTCTTGGTGCTATTACGAGGAAAGAATGCAAGAAGCTGACCAAATCATCTTCCTCAATTTTTCACCTTGGACTTGCTTACTGAGGGCCTTTAAGCGTTATCTCACATACCGAGGCAAGGTCAGAGAAAGTATGGCAGCAGGCTGTCCTGAACGCTTTGACTGGGATTTTATCAGATGGATTCTCTGGGATGGGCGGACAAAGAATGCCAAAGAACGTTATCAACGGGTTCAAGAAACCTATCCAGATAAAGTAATTGTCCTTAGGTCGCAAAAGGAGATGGATCAGTTCTTAGAAAATCTAGCGCATAACAAGAAAAACCAACGTATCTAACGTTGGTTTTTTGCTATTAGCCAATCACACTTCCGTTTGGTACAGCTGGATCAACTGTGAGAAGGGTTAATTTGCCATCATGTTCAGCTGAGAGGATCAGTCCTTGGCTGACATATTTCTTCATCATCTTGCGTGGTTTGAGGTTGGCAACGATTTGGACTTTCTTGCCGACCAATTCTTGCTCATTTGGATAGTATTTGGCAATTCCTGAGAGGATTTGACGGTCTTCGCCATCACCAGCATCGAGGCGGAATTGGAGCAACTTATCAGAACCTTCCACTTTAGACACTTCTTTGACTTCTGCGACTCGGATCTCAACCTTGTCAAAGTCTTCGAACTTGATTTCATCCTTGTTGAGTTTGAGTTCAACTTCATCTGGATTCCATTCTTTTTCGACGGCTGGTTTGTTGCCTTCCATTTGTTCCTTGATATAGGCAATCTCTTCTTCCATGTCGAGACGTGGGAAGATTGGTGTTCCTTTGGCAACTACTGTTACACCTGAAGGGAAATCAGCCAAGCTCAAGTTTTCTAGGCTAGAAACTTCTGCTAGACCAAGTTGTGCCAATACAGCACGACTAGTTTCCATCATAAATGGCTCAATCATGTGAGCTACGACACGAAGGCTGGCTGCCAAGTGGCTCATGACACTTGCCAATTGGTCACGAAGTGCTTCATCCTTAGCCAAGACCCATGGAGCTGTCTCATCGATGTATTTGTTGGTACGAGAGATAAGTGCCCAGACTGCTTCTAAAGCACGTGGGTAATCAACGGCTTCCATGTGTGTATGGTAGCCAGAGATAGATTGCTCTGCTACTTGTGCAAGAGCATTGTCAAACTCTGTCACACCTTCTACATAGGCAGGGATTTGCCCATCAAAATACTTGTTAATCATGGAAACCGTACGGTTGAGGAGGTTTCCAAGGTCATTGGCCAATTCATAGTTGATACGGCCTACATAGTCTTCTGGAGTGAAGGTTCCGTCTGAACCGACTGGAAGGCTACGCATGAGGTAGTAACGAAGTGGATCCAGTCCATAGCGCTCTACTAACATTTCAGGATAAACGACATTCCCTTTAGACTTAGACATCTTGCCGTCTTTCATGACGAACCAGCCATGGGCAATCAAACGTTCAGGCAACTTCATATCCAACATCATGAGAAGGATTGGCCAGTAGATAGAGTGGAAACGAAGAATGTCTTTTCCGACCATGTGGAAGACTGTTCCATTCCAGAATTTATCATAGTTAGCATGATCCTCTTGACCGTAACCAAGAGCAGTCGCATAGTTAAGAAGGGCATCAATCCAAACGTAGACAACATGTTTTGGATTGGATGGGACTGGCACACCCCAGGTAAAGGTTGTACGAGAAACCGCTAAGTCTTCCAAACCTGGCTCAATGAAGTTACGTAACATTTCATTAAGACGACCATCTGGAGTGATGAAATCAGGGTGAGATTTGAAAAATTCTACCAAACGATCTTGGTATTTGCTGAGGCGAAGGAAGTAAGACTCTTCTGAAACCCATTCCACTTCGTGACCTGATGGAGCGATACCGCCCGTCACATTTCCAGCTTCATCACGGAAAACTTCCGCAAGCTGGCTTTCTGTAAAGAATTCCTCATCTGAAACTGAATACCAACCAGAGTATTCACCCAAGTAGATATCATCTTGAGCAAGCAAGCGTTCAAAGACCTGAGCCACTACTTTTTCATGGTAGTCATCAGTTGTACGAATGAATTTATCGTATGAGATATCGAGTAATTTCCAGAGTTCTTTGACGCCAACCGCCATCCCATCAACATAAGCTTGAGGTGTAATCCCAGCTTCTTCTGCTTTTTGTTGAATCTTTTGACCATGCTCATCAAGACCTGTCAGATAAAAGACATCGTAGCCCATGAGGCGTTTGTAGCGAGCTAGGACATCACAAGCGATGGTTGTGTAGGCAGAACCGATATGAAGTTTACCAGATGGATAGTAAATCGGTGTTGTAATATAAAAATTCTTTTCAGACATAATTTTTCCTTTCCAGGCAAATGAAACCTGATTTTCTAACACTTCATTATATCATATTTTCGGTGATTTTCTATAGGAAATTCCATACAAAAACAAGACAGACAAATGTCCATCTTGTTTTTTTCTGTTCTATATCTTATTCATAACGAAGGGCTTCGATTGGATCGAGCTTAGAGGCTTTATTGGCCGGCAAGACTCCGAAGATCATCCCAACGCTGGCTGACACAGCCAAGCTAAAGAGAGCGATTGGGAGGGAAACCCCAACTTCGATACCTGCAATCATGTTTTGAAGCAATACTCCAGCTAACATGGTCATTCCAGCAGCAATCCCAAGACCGATGACACCACCTAGCAAGGTTAAAATCATGGATTCAATCAAAAACTGTACTAAGATATTAGCCCGAGTAGCTCCGAGAGCTTTCCGCAGACCAATCTCCCGCGTGCGTTCTGTCACCGAAACCAGCATGATATTCATAACACCAGTTCCCCCGACAAAGAGAGA
The DNA here is from genome assembly GCF_030528045.1 of Streptococcus sp. GTDB lineage: Bacteria > Bacillota > Bacilli > Lactobacillales > Streptococcaceae > Streptococcus. The sequence goes on along the minus strand of NZ_JAUMZR010000029.1, from coordinate 21,554 downwards.
GATTCCTGCGATGGCACTGATAATGGTGGTCATAAAACCAAAGAGTTGTTGTACTTCTTGGAAGGCGGCAGTTGCGTCCGCAACTTGGTACTCTCCTTGCTGAAGACCAGCAATCTCGGTCAGTTTTCGAGCCAACTCTGGTCCCAAGGTCTGCGTTAGACTAGTATCATTGACACGAAAGACGATATTCGAGATCTCATCAGTATTAAAATTGGCTGCAAGAGAGATATTGGTCGTAATTGGAAGACCACCAATCCCAAAGGCTTTCGCAGTTTTGGCTTCATTGCTAGTATAAACGCCAATCACACGGTAACTAAATTCATTGACAGAGATGACTTGATTAACCGCAGCTTCTGGATTATCAAACAAACTCTTGGCTAGTTCTTCGTCCAGCAAAATCACACTGGCAAATTCCTTGTAGTCTTGCGGTCTTAGACTTCTACCCGCAACGATTTCATTTTCAACTGCGTTCATGTAGGTGCTATTTCCGCCTGTCAGTGTCGCTCGTTCAACCTTCTTATCCTTATAAGATAGGGTGACGTTGGTCGAGTTGGTGACATAGTAACTGTCTACTCCTTTGAGTTTGGCAGCTTCCTTGACCCAAGACTCCAGTGGTTTTGGTGGTTCAACATGAACATCCTCTTCTCTCCCACTGACTGTCAAAGCGGATTGTTTCTGCGTAAAGGAGCCGTCCTTGCTTTTGATAGGAGAGAAAAAGACATGGATATCCTTCTGTGATTTGGTCATGTTTTTATTGACCTGACGAGACATGGAGTCTCCCAGAGCCATGATGACGACGACAGACGAAACTCCGATGATAATCCCAATCATGGTCAGGAAGGAACGCATCTTGTGGGCCATGATCGATGAAAAGGCAAATTTCAGATTCTGCATCTAGTTTTCCTCCTTTTCTACCAGAGCACTGTCTGATGAGATGACCCCATCACGAATGACAATTTGGCGTTTGGCATAGGCAGAAATCTCAGGCTCGTGCGTGACCATGATAATGGTTTTCCCTTCCTTGTTTAACTCCACCAACAGCTGCATAATTTGATTTCCCGTCTTGGTATCCAAGGCTCCTGTAGGTTCGTCTGCTAGGATGATAGAAGGATTATTTACCAAGGCACGCGCAATCGCTACACGTTGCTTTTGACCACCTGATAACTCAGACGGCAAATGATGACTGCGCTCCGTCAGCTCAACCTTTTCCAGAAATTCCTCAGCCAATTTCCGACGTTTTGAAGTCGAAACTCCAGCGTAAATCAAGGGCAATTCGACGTTTTGAAGTGCATTGAGCTTGGACAAGAGAAAGAACTGCTGAAAGACAAAGCCGATTTGCTGGTTGCGGACCTTGGCCAGTTGTTTCTCTCCCAGGCCTGCCACTTCTTGCCCTTCAAGGTAGTACTCTCCACTGGTTGGTGTATCCAACATTCCGATGGTATTCATCAACGTAGACTTACCAGAACCAGAAGGTCCCATAATGGCAACAAACTCACCTTCATGAACTTCTAGATTGATATTTTTAAGGACCTGCAGTTCTTGGTCACCATTTCGGTAACTCCTGCAAATATTTTTGAGACTAATTAGTTTCTTCATCAGCCTTCACCTCTTTTCCTTCTTCCAAGGAAGATGTTGGATTACTGATGACCTTGGCACCGTCTGTCAAACCTGAAGTAATTTCTTGGTTGTCTGCGTCCGCATTCCCCAAAGTAACTTCTACCTTCTTCGCTTTTTTCTGGTCGTCAACGATCCAGACATAGTTTTTGTCATTTTCGATAACGACACTTGTCAAAGGAACAAGGATGGCTTTACTCTTGTTTTTGACTTCCACACTGACAGAGAAGCCTTGTTTCAACTCTCCGATATCGCTGGTCACATCAACAGTATAAGGGTACTTAGAGTCAGTATTTCCTCCAAGGGCTGCATTTGCTGCTTCTCCGTTGTTTTTAGGATAATCAGAAATATAGCTGATTTTTCCTGTCCAGCTCTTATCTTGGTAAACCTTCGAAGTAAAGGTAACTTCTTGCCCTACAGAGAGGTTGGCAAGATTGTATTCAGACAACTCCCCTTTGACCTGTAAGTTTTCGTTACTTACGACATGAACTACCACTTGGCTATTACCTGTTGGCGATTTGGAAACATTACGATTAACTTCAACTACAGTCCCTTCTAGTGTACTGAGGACAGTTGCAGCATCTAGCTGAGCTTGGGCCTTGTTGAGTTGGGCAACAGCATCTGCACGGTTATCCTTGGCATCACTGATTTGAGAGTCGATAGAGGATACGGAAGAAGTCGCTGCTTGCGCTTGTTCTGGGAGTCCAGCTTCTGTTGGAACTTGTGGAGAAGCTGGTGCAGCTGATGCATTCTCACGAGCTTTGTTTAACTCCTCGATATGACGGTCTGCCTTTGCAACTGCACGATCGGCTGCATCATAGGCAGCTTGAGCATCTGCACTGCTGTATTTGACCAAAGCTTGCCCTTCTTCGACCTTGTCTCCAACCGAAACGAGAATTTCATCTAAATCTCCCTTACTAGCATCAAAATAAACGTATTGTTCATTTTTTGCTGTAACCGTACCTGACAAGAGAACCGATGAAGCAACAGAACCTTCCTTAGCAGTAACGATATGAGAGGTTTCCTCCTTGACTGCTGACTGGGAAGGTTGTCTAAAAATCAAAATCCCCGCAGCACCGATAACAATAGCACTGGCAACACCAATCGCTGTGTATAATTGCCATTTTTTTGCCTTCTTATTTCTTTTCATTTTTAAGCTCCTTTATTCTTTTGCCTTACAAAAACCATTATATCAGAAATACCAAGCCCAAACAATGACAGTCCAGATGGAAACCATGACAATTCAGGACCATTATTTCGTTCGGCATTCGTTTATTGGATTATTGTGCTAGATATATAATACAATATCTTTTTGAATTTGGCAAGCGTTTTTATAATTTTTTTACCGTAGCAGATTTTTGCATTCAAATAGTAAAAACGATAGAATATGACTATCAAAGCTATAAGGAGTTTTCTATGAGAGAATATGATATCATCGCTATCGGTGGAGGAAGCGGCGGCATTGCCACTATGAACCGAGCTGGCGAACACGGTGCTAAAGCTGCTGTTATCGAAGAGAAAAAATTAGGTGGAACCTGCGTCAATGTCGGCTGTGTTCCTAAAAAAATCATGTGGTATGGAGCGCAAATCGCTGAAAGCTTCCACCACTACGGCCCTGACTACGGTTTTACAAGTTCAGATGTTCAATTTGATTTTGCTAAACTTCGTCAAAACCGTGAAGCCTACATCGACCGTGCTCGCTCATCTTATGACGGAAGTTTCAAGCGCAATGGGGTTGATTTGATTGAAGGTCGTGCTCATTTCGTTGATTCCCACACAGTCAGCGTCAATGGTGAATTGATTCGTGCCAAGCATATCGTGATTGCGACTGGCGCTCGTCCAAGCATCCCAACTATTCTTGGAGCTGAACTCGGTGGTAGCTCAGACGATGTCTTTGCTTGGGAGCAACTTCCTGACTCCGTTGCGATTCTTGGAGCTGGTTATATCGCGGTTGAATTAGCAGGTGTTCTCCACTCGCTAGGAGTAAAAACGGATTTGTTTGTCCGTCGTGATCGTCCCTTGCGTAGTTTTGACAGCTACATCGTTGAAGGACTTGTCAATGAAATGGAAAAAACAGGTCTACCTTTGTACACACATAAGGTACCCGTCAAGCTCGAAGAAACGGAGCAAGGTATTACCATTCATTTTGAAGACGGTTCTAGTCACACTGCAAGCCAAGTTATCTGGGCTACCGGTCGCCGTCCAAATGTAGACGGTCTGGAGTTAGAAAAGGCTGGCGTCACACTCAACCAACGTGGATTTATCCAAGTGGATGAGTATCAAAATACAGTTGTAGATGGCATCTACGCCCTTGGAGACGTTACTGGTGAGAAGGAACTGACCCCGGTAGCCATCAAGGCAGGACGTACCTTATCCGAACGCCTCTTCAACGGGAAAACAAATGCCAAGATGGACTACACGACTATCCCTACTGTTGTCTTCTCCCACCCAGCAATCGGAACCGTTGGTTTAACTGAGGATCAAGCTATCAAAGAATACGGCCAAGATAACATCAAAGTCTACAAGTCAAGCTTTGCATCTATGTACTCAGCCGTTACAAACCATCGTCAAGAATCTCGCTTCAAACTCATCACCGCCGGTGCTGACGAAAAAGTTGTTGGACTTCACGGACTTGGTTACGGAGTGGATGAGATGATTCAAGGATTCGCTGTTGCTATTAAGATGGGAGCAACCAAGGCGGACTTTGATGCTACAGTAGCTATCCACCCAACCGCTTCAGAAGAATTTGTGACCATGCGCTAATTATCGCAAGAGACCTCTTGAGGTCTCTTTTTACTTGCAAAATCGGCTGTTACAAAATTGTTACCTTCAATTTAAAAACTGGTTGACTTTTGTTTCTAAATTAGTATAATAGTTACTATAATTTTGAAAAGAGGTTAACAATCTTGAAAAAAGCTCATATCTATGCTATCCCTGCTATCGGTGCTGCTCTCATTGCCGTATTGGCACAAATCAGTCTCCCTATCGGTCCTGTACCTTTCACCCTGCAAAACTTTGCGATCGGTCTGATTGCTACTGTTTTTAGACCCAGAGAAGCTGTTTTATCTGTAGCTCTCTATCTCCTGCTAGGTGCCATTGGTTTACCTGTTTTTGCAGGTGGAGGAGCTGGATTTCACGTTTTAGTTGGTCCAAGTGCAGGCTATCTTTGGTTCGACCTTGTCTATGCTGGACTTACATCTTATTTCATCCATCAAAATAGTGGCTACATTCGCATTTTCCTAGCCAACCTCTTGGGTGACTCCCTCGTCTTTGTCGGAGGCATTCTCAGCCTCCACTTCCTAGCTGGTATGCCATTTGATCAGGCACTAGCTGTCGGTGTCCTTCCCTTTATCCTCCCTGATCTTGGTAAGATTATTGCCATTAGTTTCATTAGTCGTCCCCTACTCAAACGATTGAAAAGCCTTCCATATTTTTCAAGATAAAAGAATAGTCCAGAACAATTGTTCTGGACTATTTCCATTCTAAGAATCAACTATACACTATTTAGCTACTTGACTATTCTTATACCAGTATGAATATTAATCGTTTTATTCTTCAAATTATAGCTATTCACAATATTCAAAGCAGAAAAGTATTCTAATTAATTCAAACCAAATAAGCTTCCATTGATTTTGGATGCTTAGCAATTGTATACTTTTCAGAAAACGCATTTTCACTGATTGAGCTATATTTTATAAATTATTTGTGATACAATAGAGCTACCTAAAAGATTCAGAAAATTTAATATTCATTGATTATTTATATTAACTTGATTATTTTGATTTCTTTTAAAACAAAAATGATTATAAATAATTATAAACAGAAAGGTAATTCTATGGCAAAGAATACTCGTGAGCTAATCATTAAAGCTCTCATCACACTAGCTAAGAAAAATCCTCAACGTAGTTCCTTTACAATGACTGAAATTGCTGCTGAAGCTGGTATTTCACGACAAGCGATTTATCAAAAGCATTTTAACAACTTTGAAGATATTATTGAATACATTCACGAAGAGACCAATCAGAATATTTTTAACGTCTTTAATAAGTACTGCCCTAGCAATGATGGAGATCCTATCAGCTTTTTAGCAGACCATATACTTCCTCTCATATACGAAAAAAGGGAAGTTGTTAACACCTTGTATACCACACAAGTCGACCCTTGTTGGAAGGAATTTCTGCGTGGAACCTACTCAGAGTGGGTACTAAAGAATGTCAATTACCAACTGAAATATAATTTTAATAAAGAGGACATCGCTTATATCATTACAACCATGGCAATCTCTTTCATTGAAGTCTGGATTCGTAAAGATAATCCAATCCCCCCTGAAGAGTATAGAGAGACTTTCATTCAATTGGCTAAGACTTCTCTCTGTGACTATATTGTGTCCTAAAAAAAGAATCTTGAGTTGCACTCAAGATTCTTTTTATTGTTGCTCTTTAAAGGCATTGACCATCACCTGAAATTCTTCATTGGAAAGCGTGATTCCTTTGCCCATTTTGGTATGGTCAGGACTCCAAGAACGAATATCAAATTTTGCTGGTGCTCCATTAAAGCTAACTCTATTTAGTTCTTTGGTCCATCCTTTGTCATTTTCAGACAAGGTGAGCAAGTGTTCTTCGATTTCAAATGTAAATTCTGCCATTTTTAACTCCTTTATGTGATATGCTTTCTATAGTCTATTCGTAAAAATCTTGTGGTTTTTAGGAAAATTTTATATAATGTGGATATATAAGAAGGGAGGATTCTATGAGACAGACATTCAAACCAGTTCTAGATAAACTACATGGTTTTCTCAATGGGAATGATGATCATCCTCAAATCGAGGACAACTCCCTCACTGCTATGATTGAACAAGCCATCCAGAAAAAGACGGCTGTTCATGTCATACTTGCTGAGACAAGTTTTACGGGTGATATTGTTAAACACGATGCTAATCGCCAACAAATTATCGTCAAGAATTTTTCAAAAAACGTAACTCGAATCATTCGTATCAGTGATATTAAACGACTTCGTTTCGTTCCCTCAACTGTACAAAAAGCTCAGAAAAGCCTATTTAAGAAAGAGTGAGATGTTCTTTGCATCTCACTCTTTTTCTTAACGAATTTGTTCAAAATGAAGGTGAACTGCGATATGGTCGCCATAACCACTTCTCTCCAAATCGCGTTGCAAGCGATAAGAGATATAGTGTTCTGCAATGGTAATGTAGCCAGCTCCAAGTAAGCGGTGCTCAACCATTGACTGGATCATGCTGATAGTGGCACGTTCTACTTTTGCTTCTTCCAAGTCCAAAACGACTTTTTTAGTAACTTGAGCTAAGTTTTGACGTAAGTCATCAGTCAAAACATAAACTGTTTGAGCTGCTTTTAGGACAGCTTGGTAAATTTTATCTGGATCAAATTCAGCAATTTCTCCATTACGTTTGATTACTTGCATAAGGTTCTCCTTTATTCTCTGTTTTCTTTGATTTCAGCCAGCATCTTTTCTTCTTCGGTTGTTAGTTGATAGTTTTTTAGCAGGTCAGGTCTGCGCTCGTAGGTTTTCTTTAGACTCTCATACAGTCGCCACTGGCGGATCTTTTCATGGTGCCCACTCATGAGCACATCTGGCACGACCATGCCTCGATAGTCATAAGGGCGAGTATACTGAGGATATTCGAGAAGTCCCGAAGAGAAGCTATCATCCTGGTGACTAGACTCCTTACCAATCACTTCTGGAATCAAGCGCACGGTCGCATCAATCATAGTCATGGCTGCCAATTCACCACCAGTCAAAACATAGTCTCCTAGGGAAATTTCATCGGTTACCAATGTTTTGATGCGCTCATCATACCCTTCATAGTGACCACAGATAAAGATCAGTTCCTCTTCCTGAGCCAAATCCTCAGCGTAAGCTTGATCGAACTGTTTCCCAGCAGGATCAAGAAGTATGACACGGGGATTTTTCTTTTCAATAGCATCAAAGGCATCGAAAATAGGTTGGGCACGGAGCAACATTCCTTGACCGCCTCCGTAGGGCTCATCGTCAACATGACGGGCCTTTTCAGAGTATTCTCTGAAATTATGATACTGGATATCCAAGAGCCCTTTTTCTCGAGCTTTCCCAACGATCGAGTGCTCCAGCGGAGAAAACATCTCTGGAAAGAGGGTTAAAATATCAATCTTCATCATCTAGTCCTTCTAAGATTTCCACTTCGACCCGCTTGTTTGGAATATCAACATTGAGAACTACTGGCGGAATGTAAGGTAAAAGCAAATCACGCTTACCTTTTCGCTTTACCACCCAGACATCATTGGCACCTGGTTGTAGGATTTCCTTGATAGTTCCTATCAAGTTATCACCCTCGTAAACATCCAAACCGATAATCTCGTGATAGTAGAATTCACCATCATCTAAATCGTTCAAATCTTCCTCAGCGACCTTGAGACTATAACCCTTGTACTTTTCAATCGCATTGATATGGTACATGTCTTTGAATTTAATAATGTCAAAATTCTTATGCTTACGGTGGCTAGCGATGGTCACTGTTTGGATAAACTGATCTTTTTCATTAAATAAAGCAAGCTCTGCTCCCTTTTTAAACCGTTCCTCAGCAAAATCCGTCACAGACAAGACTCGCATCTCACCCTGTAGACCCTGCGTATTAACGATTTTCCCAACATTAAAGTAGTTCATCTTGTCTCCTGTATCTATTTCTATCCTTTATTTTATCACGTTCTAGGGATTTTCACAAGTTGGATAGGTCCTATCTCACAAGGCTACTACTTCTTCAAAAAAATCACCGACTATCTTATTAAACTCTTTAGGATGGTCATTCATCGGTTGATGTTTGCTGTCTGAAATCGTTACTTGACGCGCATTGAGATTTAGATCAATGATCCCATCATAGATTATTTTTAGGTGTTTGGGAAAATCATTTTCTCCTCTTACTAATAGCATGGGAGGATTTCCTTTATATCCTTCTATCTCATGGACTGCCAAGAAACCTGTGATTCCAAGGTTCAAGAAAACATCTCGCCCAGTTTCTATAATGGCCGTCTTGACCAATTCTCTTGTGATAGGGTTATCGGTACACATTTTTGAGTTTTTATCAGCAATCACCTTCCAAGGAATCGTATTGTACATAAGAGAACTATATTTGATTCGACCTCTTTCTTTCTCTGATAGGTAACGATGCTGTCCCCAACTATCTACCATGACCAAGGCTAGGACTCTTTCTGGATGGCGATAGGTATACTCTTGAAGTGGATTTCCTCCCCAAGAATGACCAACCAATATCACCTTATCCAGCTTAAAATAGGACAAAATGGCATCTACATCTTGAATAGCGCCTTCTAAGTCGGGTAGCCCAACTTTCATAGGTGATTCACCCCGCCCTCTAACATTTACAAAGTAAAGGTCAAATCCATCAAAAGCATCATACTGGTGGGCCCACATCTGACTGCGTCCACAAGCTCCATGATAAAAAATAATATGTCCTTTACTTGCGCTTCCAGGACGATGATAAACAACCAAATCACAATCTACGACTGCTATAAGGTGACGTTTCAACATCTCGTGTTCTCTGTTATAAAAAGCAATAGCTTCAGCAATATCATTTGGTTTCATTTTTATGCTCGCTCCTCTTTATCCTGATATCATTCTTTGTATCTATTTTATCATGCTATATTAAAATCATCATTTTTCAAACTTAGTTTCATTAAAAATTTTGAATTTTCTGTACAATATAGATAAAGAAAAAGACTGCTAAGCAATCTTTACTTTTTTCTCATCAGATTCATGCCTAAAATTCCAGAAATAATCAGAACAGCTCCTATCACATGGTAACCACAAATTGGTTCGTGGAGTATAAGGGCTCCGGCTAGAATGGTCAAAACTGTTCCAAGATTACCAAAGACACTGACGGTTGATGCCCCGAGGCGAACAATAGCATAGATAGAGAGACTACCAGTCACGATAGAGGCTAGAACTCCCAAATAGAGGATGGAAAGCAGATAGGGCAGCTGTCCAAACGGCGCAAAGTAAGCTAATATGTTCCCCTCTAGATAGTGAGAGGTCAGACTCAGCGTATTAAAGGTAATGAATCCAACAAATATCACAACAGCTGTCATATCCATGGCCCGATAGCGACCTCCTTTAGCCTTGCTGAGGATATTGTTTATTGCATTGGCAAGAACAGATCCCAACATCAAGAGAAAGCCCAAGCTAGCAGTTTCCGTGCTAAAGTTTGTTCCTTTGCTAAAGAAGATGAAAACTACTCCTGATACGGATAAAATTAAAAAGAACTTTTGCAGCAAACTTGTCTTCTCCTTGAGAAAAACCGATACCAAAAGGAGCGTAAAAATCGGGACAAGAGCCTGTAAAATTCCCGCTTCAGAAGACGATATATACTGTAAAGCAAAGGATTGGAAAATAAAAAAGAGAAGTGGATAGAAAAGACTCATAGAAAGAATATCTTTTCTACTTAAACTCACATTGATAAGTTTTGTTGGATGAAGGATGACCAATACCGAAGCAGCAATTGTATAGCGATGCGCTAAGCTGGTGAGAGGACTGGCATAGCCTAAAGCAACCTTTGTAAATAAAAAAGAAAATCCAATGATTGCTGAAAAGGATAAGGCTGCGTTCATAGAATGTTACTCCCTTTAAAAATAGCTATTCTCAAGATTGATTGGCTAGAATTCTTTGAGACTGCCTTTCCATTGTAGCATAGTAGAATCCTAGATGCTATTTCTAGGATTCGTATTTTATGCCTTCTTTCACCGTTCATCTATTACATTAGCTAAAAAGGATTCAGCCAGTCTGATCTGCTTTTCTCGTTCTTGTCTTACAAGTTCTAGCTTGTCAACCTCTTAGGAATTCCTTACTTTGATAGCATAATCTACTAATTTCATTGCTTCTCTATACAAGCAAGCGTAAGCTAGGAAAAATCTTTCATATCAGTGAAAAGAGACCATTCCTAGTTCTCTTGGAAGTTATCCAAAAATCCTTCCAAATCTCGTTCATGTTGGTACTTAATGGCCGCTTTTTTATCTTTATCAAAGATAGTTTTGGTTAGGTCAATATCGTTGATAGCCGCGATTGCAACCGTGTAGTGAATGATATCAGCCAGTTCTTTGGCTAGTTCCTCATTTGAGTCCTGGACACCCTCTTTTCGACCAGAGCGCCCATTCAAGACCTCAGCTACTTCTCCGACTTCCTCCACTAGCTTGATAAAGAGGCCTTCCTCAGTTCGAGATTGCTGGTAATGTTCGAGTAAGTAAGCTTGTAATTGTCTAAAGGTTAAATCCTTCATCTTCTCCTCCTCACAAAAAAGCGAGACTTCAGTCCCGCTTTTTTATTTTTCATCGATAACGATTCTTACTTTTTTGTCTTCAGTTGGGACAGAGTAGACAATCGTTCTTATCGCTGAGATAGTGCGACCCTTACGACCGATAACACGACCGACATCGCTTTGGTCAAGATCCAAGTGATACTCCAAAAACTCTGGCGTGTCTTCGATCTTGATAGTTAAGGCATCAGGTTGTGAAATCAAAGGTTTCACAATTGCAATAATGAGATTTTCAATCGTATCCATCTGTCAACCTACTTTAAACTTATTTTGAGAATTTAGAATCGTGGAATTTTTTCAATACGCCTTCTTTTGAAAGGATGTTGCGAACTGTATCTGAAGGTTGAGCTCCATCAGCCAACCATGCAAGAACGCGGTCTTCTTTCAAAGTTACTTGGTTTTCAGCAACAAGTGGGTTGTAAGTACCAACTGTTTCGATGAAACGTCCGTCACGTGGTGAACGTGAGTCTGCTACGTTGATACGGTAGAAAGGTTTTTTCTTAGAACCCATACGAGTCAAACGGATTTTAACTGCCATTTTTTAATATCTCTTTTCTTATTTTTTTATTTCGGTGAAATAGCTGAGCTATTAGCACATGTTCTATTATAGCAGATTTCTGACAGGTGTCAAGAAAAAAACTTGACAGAGTTTTAATTTTTTTAACTACTAGAAATTTTTAGTAAAATCTTTCACATTTGAAATCAAACTCCTTTTAAGGTACAATGGTAGAAATGAATTTTTGAGAGGTTAACAATGAAAAAACTAGCAACCCTTCTTTTACTATCAACTGTAGCCCTTGCTGGATGTACTAGTATCCAACGTGGTCTCCGTGGTGATGAGTATGTCGACTCTAGCATCTCAGCTGAAGAAAGCTCAAAAGCAGCTGCTCAGGCTGCCAAAGATTTGAATGACGCATTGACCAATGAAAATGCCAACTTCCCTCAACTTTCTAAGGAAGTTGCTGAAGATGAAGCTGAGGTTATTTTACACACAAATCAAGGCGATATCCGTATCAAGCTCTTTCCAAAACTAGCACCACTAGCAGTTGAAAACTTCCTTACTCACGCTAAGGAAGGCTATTATAACGGCATCACCTTCCACCGTGTTATTGATGGCTTTATGGTCCAAACTGGAGATCCTAAGGGAGATGGTACAGGTGGCCAATCTATCTGGCATGATAAGGATAAAACAAAGGACAAGGGAACTGGTTTCAAAAATGAAATCTCTCCTTACCTATACAATATCCGAGGAGCCCTTGCTATGGCTAATACTGGTCAACCAAATACCAACGGTAGCCAGTTCTTCATCAATCAAAATTCAACAGATATTTCTGCTAAACTTCCTACCAGCAAGTATCCAAAGAAAATCATCGAAGCCTATAAAGAAGGTGGAAATCCAAGTCTAGACGGCAAACACCCTGTCTTTGGTCAAGTCATCGATGGCATGGATGTTGTTGACAAGATTGCCAAGACTGAAAAAGATGAAAAAGATAAACCAACGTCTGCTATCACCATTGATAGTATCGAAGTGGTGAAAGACTACGACTTCAGCAAAAAATAAGCCATCAACAGATAAGGAGACGATGACATGATTTTATTTTGGGGTTCTAAAGGTTATCAGAAAGATTTGGGACATACGCAAACAGCGATCGAATGTGGTCACTGTAACAATGTTGACACTTGGGAGATTGTAGAAACTGGACGCAAATTTACCCTCTACTGGATTCCACTTTTTCCTTATGGTAAAAGTTACTTCGTTTCTTGTCCGATTTGCCACTACGGTAAAGAAATTGAGAAATCTGAAGTTGAAAACTATTTAAATTACTAGTCAAAAAAGCCAAGTCATTTCGACTTGGCTTTTTTACTGCTTTTAAGTTAGCTTGTTAAAGTCCCAGATTTGGTCCATCCAGCCTTCATAAAAGTCTGGTTCGTGGCAAACCATTAGAATGCTTCCTTTGTATTCTTTAAGCGCCCGTTTGAGTTCATCCTTGGCATATACATCCAAGTGGTTGGTCGGCTCGTCCAGCACTAAGACGTTGTTTTCACGGTTCATCAAGAGACAGAAACGCACCTTGGCTTGTTCCCCGCCTGACAAGACCTGAATCTGACTTTCAATGTGCTTGGTCGTCAAACCACAGCGGGCAAGGGCCGCACGAACTTCTGCCTGATTGAGTGCAGGAAAGGCATTCCAGACAGCTTCAAGAGGGGTTTGACGATTGCCACCTTCTACTTCTTGCTCAAAGTAGCCAAGTTCTAGGTAGTCGCCACGTTCAACTTCCCCAGCGATTGGCGGAATAATGCCCAAGAGAGACTTCAACAGGGTTGTTTTCCCGATACCATTTGCCCCGATAATAGCAACCTTTTGATTGCGTTCAAAGGTGAGGTTTAATGGTTTGGTAAGTGGACGGTCATAACCAATCTGCAAGTCCTTGGCTTGGAAGATAAAGCGCCCTGGCGTACGAGCTGGTTTGAAATCAAAGGACGGCTTTGGCTTCTCACTTTGCAGTTCAATGATATCCATCTTATCCAATTTCTTTTGACGGGACATGGCCATATTACGCGTTGCGACACGCGCTTTGTTTCGAGCGACAAAGTCCTTGAGGTCCGCAATCTCTTTCTGCTGACGTTCGTAAGCCGCCTCTAGCTGAGATTTCTTCATGGCATAGACTTCTTGGAACTGGTAGTAGTCACCAGAGTAACGCGTCAACTGTTGATTTTCCACATGGTAAACGATATTGATTACGTCATTGAGGAAAGGAATATCGTGAGAAATAAGGACAAAGGCATTCTCATAGTTTTGGAGATAACGCTTGAGCCAGTCAATGTGTTCGACATCGAGGTAGTTAGTAGGCTCGTCCAAAAGCAAGATATCTGGTTTTTCAAGAAGCAATTTGGCTAAAAGCACCTTTGTTCTTTGCCCACCAGACAAGGCTGTGACATCCGTGTCCATCCCAAAATCCATGACACCAAGGGCACGCGCCACCTCATCAATCTTAGCATCCAAGGTATAGAAATCTCGGCTTTCCAAACGGTCCTGAAGCTCTCCAACTTCCTCCATCAGGGCCTCAATATCAGCACCCTCTTCTGCCATGTCCATGTAAAGATCATTGATACGTGCTTCTGCTTTGAATAATTCGTCAAATGCCGTACGAAGAACGTCACGAACAGTTTGGCCTTCTTTGAGCACCGCATGCTGATCTAGGTAGCCTGCCGTCACATATTTAGACCACTCTACCTTCCCTTCATCTGGCAACATCTTACCTGTCACGATGCTCATAAAGGTTGATTTTCCTTCACCATTGGCACCGACTAAGCCGATATGCTCTCCCTTGAGGAGACGGAAAGACACATCTTCAAAAATTGCACGATCACCAAAACCATGACTTAAATTCTTTACTTCTAAGATACTCATTTTAATTCCTTATCTTGTTTTTATGCAGTCCTTTATAGAGGACCCAAGCCAGATAGCCTCCCAGGGTATTGGTCCACAAATCATCAATCTCAAAGACCCGATTAAAGTCGAATAAAAAATCTAAAACTAGTTGCGTGCACTCAATTCCTAGACTCAGTAGAAAACTGAGAAGGATGATTTTTTTCGTTTGTCGTAAATTTGGACAGAGATAGATCAGTTGAAAGACCAGAGGGAAAAGCAAGAAGATATTTAAAATGTTCTGCAAAAAGATCCAAAGTACTTGTCCCAAACTAGTCACTTCACCCAGATTCCAAAGTGAGTTTAAGGGAGTTAAAAGAAAAACCAGGCGTCCAAAAGTTTGAATACCTGGAGTTTCCACTCCTGTAGGAAGTTGAGGCTGGGGAGTGAAGCAAAAACAGACAATGCAAAGGCTGTAAACAGCCACTCCCAATCTTAAGATTAATTCTCTTTTTTTAGTCATTTTATGGATTTACCGCTGCGACTGCCTTCTGGCGGTCGCGTTTCATTGTATTGGAGCGCAATTGTCCACAAGCTGCATCAATATCTGTACCATGCTCTTGACGGACAACACAGTTGACCCCTTTTTTCTTGAGGGTATCGTAGAAGGCTATCACGCGCTCTTTAGGACTACGGCTATATTGGTCATGTTCACTAACTGGGTTATAAGGAATCAAGTTTACATATGACAATTTCTTGATGTTTTTGAGCAATTCAGCCAATTCCAAGGCTTGTTCAACGCCATCGTTGACTTCATTGAGCATGATATATTCAAAGGTCACACGGCGATTGGTTGTTTCGATATAGTACTCAATAGCTGCGAAAAGCTTTTCAATCGGAAAGGCACGGTTAATTTTCATGATGCTTGAACGCAATTCATTGTTTGGTGCATGAAGGGAAACAGCCAGATTGACCTGTACGCCTTCATTAGCAAAGTCACGAATTTTATGGGCCAAACCTGAGGTTGAAACCGTGATGTGACGAGCACCGATTGCCATCCCCTTGTCATCATTGATGGTACGGACAAAATTCAAAACATTGTTGTAATTATCAAATGGTTCACCAATTCCCATAACAACGATATGGCTGACACGTTCATCCTGACCACGTTCGTCAAAGCATTTCTGAACCAGCATGATCTGTGCTACGATTTCCCCGTTATTGAGGTCACGTTGCTTCTTGATCAAGCCTGATGCACAGAAGGTACAACCAATATTACAGCCAACCTGAGTGGTCACACAGACTGACAAACCATAGTGTTGACGCATGAGTACTGTCTCAATCAACATGCCATCTGGCAACTCGAAAAGATACTTAACGGTACCGTCAGCTGACTCTTGTACAATCCGTTGTTTCAATGGATTGACCACAAACTGGTCATTGAGCTTGGCAATCAAATCCTTGGAAAGGTTGGTCATTTCTTCAAATGACTGGACACGTTTACGGTAGAGCCATTCCCAGATTTGATCTGCTCGGAATTTCTTTTCTCCCTGTTCTAATACCCATTCTTGCATGGTTTGACGTGTTAAACTATAAATAGACGGTTTCATCTCTTATCCTTATTCTCTATCTATTTCTGACGAATGACAAAATGGCGCTGTCCCTTGTCCTCTTTCTGAGACTTTTGATCCTTATGACGACGTCTATTTCGCTTATCCGCATTTGGTTTTCTCTTGTTTTGCGAAGATTTCTTCCGTCTTCTAGGAAGGTTTTCCTCCTCTTTTTTACGCATTTTCTTGTCAAATGAAGCCCGTTTCGGTGCTTGATTTTCTAGGACAAAATAGGCACAACCATAACTACAGTACTCTAAAAGATAGTCCTGCAACCGGCTAATCTTTTCATTTTTTTCCTCTGTTCGGTCGTCTTTATAAAAGCCACGTAGGCGGAGCTGTTCATTGCTCCAGTCCCCCACGACATAATCAAACTTGGTTAACACTTCTGAGAAGCGTTGATTAAAGACGGTCACATCGAAGGCATCCTTGATATTTTCAACCAAGGTAAAAGCAATCCCTTCAGTCTCAACCTTATCCCCATTCACATGAAATTCTGGGCCAGGAAACTTGTTATAGTTGTATAATTCAGGTGCAATTTCTTTACGCATAGTCTTCCTTTTCCACGATTACTTAACACTCTATTTTACCATAATTTCTAGCAGTTAGCACGTTTCTCATAAAAATGAAAAAAGTCTGACGATTTTGTCAGACTCCTGTCTTATAAAGCAAAAAGAGAAGAATGACTCTTCCCTTCCTATTCATTATTTTGCTGCTGCGTAGAGCTCGTCTACTTTGTTCCAGTTAATCACTGAGAAGAAAGCTTTGATGTAGTCAGGACGCACGTTGCGGTATTTCACGTAGTAAGCATGTTCCCAAACGTCCAAGCCCAAGATTGGTTTTTTACTTTCTGAGATTGGTGTGTCTTGGTTTGCTGTTGAAGTTACTTCAAGTTTTCCTTCTTTGTTGACAACCAACCAAGCCCATCCAGAACCGAAGCGAGTTGTAGCTGCTGCTGTAAAGGCTGCTTGGAACTCTTCAAATGAACCAAATGTTGCATCGATTGCTGCTGCAAGTTCTGCTGATGGAGCAGTTTTTTCAGGAGTCATCAATTCCCAGAAAAGAGCATGGTTCAAGTGTCCACCACCATTATTGATAAGTGCTTGACGGATATCAGCTGGGATAGAGTCTACATCAGCAAGCAAAGCTTCAAGGTCTTCACCAATTTCAGGGTGTTTTTCAAGAGCTGCATTTGCATTGTTGACATAAGTTTGGTGGTGTTTGTCATGGTGCAAGTGCATTGTTTCTGCATCGATATATGGTTCCAAAGCGTCGTATGCGTATGGAAGGTCTGGTAAGATAATAGCCATCTGTAATACCTCTTTTTCTTTCTATATGAAAATGATAACGCAATCATCCTCTTTTTTCAAGTTTTTTGCTCAATTTGCCTCTGCCGCGATCTGCAAAAGTGCCTTTTCAAACAGGTACCCTTTTTCATAGACACCTGTCTTAATCTGGTAGTCTGTTTCAATCAAATAAGAAATCGCTCGTTTGAGAAAGGCCAAGGAAATCCCTCTCGAATCTCTCAGTGCAAACTTGATTTGATAAGGATTTGGAGTGCGTCCTAGATAACTACCTAAACTACTTGCAATCTGCGATTCCGTCTGACCAGTCTCTGATAAAATCTTCACTTGGGTAAAGGTACGAAACTGTCCTAACATGACAGCTATGAGCTTGATCTCATCCTCCCCTTGCAAGGTCAAATCTCTGACCAAGTCACGGGCTTGATCGATCTTTTTGCCCAAGATAAGCTGAGTCAAATCAAAAATATTGTCCTGCAGAGTCTTTGGAATAGCCTCGACAATGTCCTTCTCCTCAATCACGCCGTCTGATTTATAAGACTGTAAAAAAAGGAGGTTTTTCTGGATTTCACTAAATTGAAAACCAGATTTGAGAAGTAGATTTTCAAAGGATTGCCCCACAAACTGCAGACCTTGTGTCTGACTCCATTTTTGGAAATACTGGCGGAGTTCTTGTTCCTTGGGTTCAATAGCATCAAATACAGTCGCATCTCGTTTGAGCAATTTGACCAACCGTTTTTTGCTATCCAACTTTCCTTCTGCAAATATCAATAACTTGGTTGTTGGCGAAGGGTTATCAAGGTATGCCTCAAACAACTTGAGCTCATCATCTGATAAAAATCGTTTCTTGGCTGTTGTGATATCGACAAAATGGTCTAATATCACGATTTTCTCATCCGCAAAGAAAGGGTGACTGACCAACTCCAACTCTAAGTCTTTATAAGCTACTTCTTTCATATCAAAGTAAGCAAAGTTGAGATCAGCTGGATCATAACCAATCTGTTTCAACACTTGACTCTTCATAACTTCAAACTGACCCTGGTCTGTCCCAGTAAATAGGTTCAAGCTAGATAGATTTGATAAAGTCAACTTCTGACTGTCTTCAATGGCTAGCATCTTCTCTCCTTTCTTCTGATTTTTTATTAAACTTAATCAATATAGCGCAATTTCCCACGGAAATCTTCTAGGTTCTCATAACCTTTTTCTGCCATGATTTCTTTTAGTTCATTGGTAATACGTTCAAAAGCACCCACGTCTTCTTTATGGAGCGTCGTTCCAACCTGCACCATACTCGCACCGCAGAGGATATGTTCAAAGGCATCACGCCCCGTTAAAACGCCACCCGTTCCGATGATTTGGATTTGGGGATTTAAACGTTGATAAAAGGCGTGCACATTAGCAAGAGCAGTCGGTTTGATATACTCTCCACCAATGCCACCAAAACCATTTTTAGGACGAATCACGACCGACTCGTCTTCTATATAAAGGCCGTTTCCGATAGAGTTAACACAGTTAACAAACTTGAGTGGATACTTGTTAAAAATAGCAGCCGCTTGGTCAAAGTGAACAATATCAAAATATGGTGGCAATTTAATCCCAAGAGGTTTGGTAAAGTAGGCAAATACTTCTGCCAAGATACGGTCTGTTGTCTCAAAATCATAAGCAATCTGAGGTTTTCCTGGAACATTTGGACAAGAGAGATTAAGCTCTGTCAGTCCTTTGAATTCACTCTCTTGAACTTTTTTCAAGATGGTATGTGTTTCTTCTGGAGACATGCCAACTAAAGATAGAAAGAAAGTTCGGTTTGGCTCTTTTTCCTGCAAGTCCAAAAGATAGTCCAGATAGTAGTCTAAGCCGTTATTTGGCAAGCCCATAGAGTTGATAGAACCAAGTGGAACATCCTGATAACGTGGCTCAGGATTGCCCTGACGAAAGTCCAAGGTCGCTGTCTTCGTGACAAAAGTACCCGCTGCTGAGTTTTTGACCCCTTCTAGCTCTTCTATCGTCATACAAGCCACACCCGCTGCATTCATCAAGCAATTGTCAAACTCAAAGCCAGCTATTTGTGTTTTCGTTGATACCATGATTCTGATCCTCCAGATTCCTTTTATTTCTAATATTATACCATACTTTAAGATTTTCTCTTTGAGAAACTAATTTCTATATAAAACGTTCGGTTTTGTAAATTGAAAGAATTTTTAGAAAATTTCTGTTTTTTTCTTTACACTCAAAAAAAAATCTGCTATAATGGCTCATGTAATAAAATATAACAACAAAAGGAGAACGATATGACATCTGCTAAAGACTATATCCAAAGCGTGTTTGCAACTGTGAAAGCTCGTAACGGGCATGAGGCTGAATTTCTCCAGGCGGTTGAAGAATTCTTCAGCACTTTGGAACCTGTATTTGAAAAACATCCCGAGTATATCGAAGAAAACATCTTGGCACGTATCACTGAGCCTGAGCGCGTAATTTCTTTCCGTGTTCCTTGGGTGGACCGTGATGGAAAAGTCCAAGTGAACCGTGGTTACCGTGTTCAATTCAACTCAGCTGTTGGACCATATAAAGGCGGACTTCGTTTCCACCCAACTGTAAACCAAGGGATCTTGAAATTCCTCGGCTTCGAACAAATCTTTAAAAACGTCTTGACTGGACTTCCAATCGGTGGAGGTAAAGGGGGATCAGACTTCGATCCTAAAGGAAAGACTGACGCTGAAGTGATGCGCTTCTGCCAAAGCTTCATGACTGAATTGCAAAAATACATCGGACCATCACTTGACGTACCTGCTGGTGATATCGGTGTTGGTGGACGTGAAATTGGTTACCTTTACGGACAATACAAACGTCTTAACCAATTTGATGCGGGTGTCTTGACTGGTAAACCTCTTGGATTTGGTGGTAGCTTGATTCGTCCAGAAGCAACTGGTTATGGTTTGGTTTACTACACTGAAGAAATGCTCAAAGCTAACGGTAACAGTTTTGCTGGTAAGAAAGTGGTCATTTCAGGTTCTGGTAACGTAGCTCAATACGCTCTTCAAAAAGCGACTGAACTCGGCGCTACTGTTATCTCTGTATCTGACTCAAACGGTTATGTCATCGACGAAAATGGTATTGACTTCGACCTTCTTACAGATGTTAAAGAAAAACGCCGTGCTCGTTTGACTGAATATGCAGCTGAGAAAGCAACTGCTACTTACCATGAAGGTTCTGTATGGACTTACGCTGGAAACTACGACATCGCTCTTCCATGTGCGACTCAAAACGAAATCAACGGCGAAGCTGCTAAACGTTTGGTTGCTCAAGGAGTTATCTGCGTATCAGAAGGTGCTAACATGCCGAGTGACCTTGATGCGATTAAAGTCTACAAAGAAAACGGAATCCTTTACGGACCTGCCAAAGCCGCCAATGCTGGTGGTGTAGCTGTTTCAGCGCTTGAAATGAGCCAAAACAGCCTTCGCCTTTCATGGACCCGTGAAGAAGTTGATGGACGCCTCAAAGACATCATGACAAACATCTTCAATACAGCTAAAACAACTGCTGAAACATACGGTCTTGGTACTGACTACCTTGCAGGAGCAAATATCGCTGCCTTCGAAAACGTAGCAAACGCTATGATTGCACAAGGTATTGTTTAATTAGTCGATACTTCCTATCGGAGGACAAATGATGAACTTACGGCCAATGGAAGTAAGAGATAATCCAGCTGTAGCGCAGCTCATTCGAGCTAGTCTTGAAGAATTCGGGCTTGACAAACCTGGAACTGTCTTCTTTGATTCTCATCTAGATCATTTGGCCGACTACTATCAACAGCAAGAGAGAGCAGCTTACTTTATTCTGGAAGATGAAGGTCAGCTGGTTGGCTGTGGTGGCTTTGCACCTGTGTCTGATAAGATTGCTGAATTACAAAAACTGTATGTCACTAAAAACAGTCGTGGCAAAGGTTATTCCAGTAGGTTGATAAAGCGGATATTCCAGGAAGCCCATCTAGCTGGTTATGAACAGCTTTATCTAGAAACCTCTACTGAACTGGCTACGACTGTGGCCATCTATCAGCACTATGGTTTCACATCACTGCAACAACCACTTTCTAACGCTGCCGGCCACCCAGCTATGAAAATATCTGGATGATAAAATCCCTCTTATCAGATGAATAGATGGTAGTATACTATGGTCGACTCGAAGACATCAGGGTCAAGATCCTCAAAATAGCTAAAACAACTTTTAAAAATGTAGCCAAGGCTATGATAGTTAAGGTATTGTTTCAATTGATTTAGGCTCTATGTCAACTGTAGTGGGTGACCTATAACTAAGCACGAGAGGAGACGAGG
>NZ_JAUMZR010000028.1:0-26495 GCF_030528045.1 Streptococcus sp. | reverse complement strand
ATTTGATTTGTATTCCCATGCAATTCTTACACTTGGGAGGTTGGTAGTCTAATGTAGCCATTAGCTCAATGTGAGTCTCATGTTTCAAGGCTTTGTTTAGGGTGATATTTTTGTCTTTCATTCCGATGAGTTGTGTGGTATGATGAATATGTTCCATAAGATCCTTTCTAATGATGGTTTGAGTGCTTTTCATTATAAGTCTTATGGGACTTTTTGTGTATTCAAAAAGCTCCATAATTTCCATAGTGGTTTTACCCACTACAGATATTATAGAGCCCTTTTTTTTGTATGCAAATCCCCCTTCTAAATCATTAAAAGGGGATTTGTTTATTACCAACTTGTTAGTGATATTTCTCCGCTATTTAGCCAGATAGTATGTTTATCTTCAAGTTCGACTTGAAGTTGACCAGATGCTGAGATTTCTTTTGCAAGACCTTTTTCCAATTTTCCATCTAGCTGGAAGGTAACTTCTTTTCCAAGAACTATTGATCTTTCTTTATAGATATAAAGTAGCTCATCTGAATCCGTATTGTAGAAACAATTCCATATTTCGCTGATGAGATTATTACGACTAATTGGTGCAGGTGCCATAAATAGGCTACCTGCTTTTTCTTTTAGGTCATCTGGGAAGTCTGCTATAGAAAAATTTATACCTAGTCCGATAATGACGTCTGTAACCAAGCCTGTCTCAATTGATGTCATTGCTTCGGTGAGGATACCTGCTATTTTTTTATTTTTAAAGTAGATGTCATTTACCCATTTGATATCTACTTCTATCATAGTTAGGTTTTTAATGGCTTTGTAGACTGCAGCAGCAACCAGGAGTGTATAGGATGGGAGTTTATCATATGGGAGGTTTGGTTGAATATGCAGGGACATATAGATTCCCCCCTGAGATGGAGAATAGTAGGGACGCTGAAAGCGGCCACGACCTGCTGTTTGACAGGTTGAAAGATAGAGTGTATTTCCTTTGTTTCCAGCTTCAATCCCTTCTTTTGCATCTGTTTGGGTTGATTTGGTCTCAGGTTTGTAGCGAATGGTTAAGTTGGTGTTCTCTTGAATCAAATCAGGCAATATCAGATCGCCTTGAATAAGCTTGTATCCTCTATTTTTGATACTGTCAATTTCTAGGCCTTCTTGTTGAAGACGTTGGATCGCTTTCCATATAGATGTACGGCTTAAATTCAGTTCTTCTCCGATTTTTTCTCCGCTAACATAATCGTTTTCTCTAGCTAATATTTGGTAGACTAGTTGGTGTGATTTCATTGTTTTTCCTTTCTAGCTAAGAGGGAGTGAGAGTATTCTTTTCGAGTTTGACTAGGTGTTTTATGAAAAAACTGCTTGTAGGCTTTTGAGAAATGTAATGGATCTGAAAAACCCACAGAATACGCAATGACTTTAATCGTTTCATTGGTGTGTTCTAGTAACTGTTGAGCACGGTTCATTCGAACGAAAAGTAAATACTCTTTTGGAGAGAGTTGGTGAAATTCTTTAAACACACTAGTTAAGTAACTTCTATGAACCGATAGCTCTTTTGCTAAATCTTGAATGGTGAGTGATTGTGGATAGTGACTATCAATTAATCGTTTGCAGTCAAGATAGAGCTGGTGGGTTGATGAAATATTCTCTTTTTTCTGATTGGGAGCAATAGTTCCTAGATGAAACATCAGTTCATGGAGTTGTCCCATGATGTGGAGTTGAGCCAATTCATTTGATTTTGTAATCTGAGCGAAGCGGACAATATCTGAGATGAGTTTTGAAGTTGTTTGTGTATGACAGTTATTTGACTGGATGAGGTAGGATTGGTCAGAAATTTGAGATAGAGCAAAGTAGTCAGGTGCCCTCCCTCCAGTGATCCCCAACCAGTAGTAAGCCCAAGGATCCTGGCTATCTGCTTGATAGAATGTTAATTCATCTGGTTTTAGTAAAAAGAAATCTCCTGCCTTTAAATCAACAATTTTCCCCTTATAATGGAATTGACCTTTTCCTTTAGTAATATAATGTAGTACATAGGTATCTCGAATAGCTGGGCCAAAAGAGTAGTTAGGCCTGCATTCTTCATAGCCGTAAAAGCTAAGAGAAAGATCAATTGTTCCAGTCTGGTATTCTGAAAAAACGAGCATGGGGCACCTCCTACCTAACATTTTACCATACTTTAGAGACATTTTTCTATTTTAGAAAGCGCTTTTATTTGCTAAAATTTTATCAGGAAATCGATGAGGTACAATTTATGGGAATTCGGATAGAGAATAATTTTTTTTACGTTGAGAGTAAAGGTTTAAGTTTGATTATTGAAAATAGGGATGGGTTCTTATTATTAAAACATTTAGGAAAGACTATTAAGAACTATAGAGGGGCTAATAGTGTCTATGAACGCGATCATGCTTTTTCAGGGAATCCAACAGCTACTAATCGAACCTTTAGTTTGGATACGCAACGTCAAATTTTTGGACAACATGGTTTGGGTGACTTTAGAAAACCAACTTTACTGGTTCAACATGATGCAACTGAAGTAACAGACTTTCGATTTGTAGAAGCAAAGATTTTAAAAGGTCAGAATGGTCCACAGGGCTTACCTTCTCCTCACAACATGGATGATACAGAGACACTTGTCTTGATTTTAAAAGATTCTCAAGCTAAACTTAGTCTGACTTTGTATTATACAGCTTTTGATAATGATGCGACAATTGCTAGTTACAGCAAATTGGAGAATAATAGTAATCAGGAAGTTGTCATTCATAAGGACTTTTCTTTTATGGCTGATTTTCCTGCTGCAGCTTACGAAATAGTAACTTTGCAGGGAGCTTATGCTCGTGAAAAGACCGTCCGACGTCAACAGGTAGAGCAAGGAATCTTTTCGATTAGTTCGAACCGTGGAGCTTCTGGGCATGCTCAAACACCAGCTCTTCTATTATGTGATCAAGGAGTTACAGAGGATGCTGGGAATGTGTTTGTTATTCAACTGATGTATAGTGGAAACTTCGAAGCTTTTGTTCAAAAGAATCAACTGAATGAAGTTCGGGTGGCTATTGGCATTAATCCAGAAAACTTTTCTTGGAAGTTAGATCCTAAGGAAAACTTTGAAACACCGGTAGCTTTAGTGACTTATTCAGATAAGGGATTAACTGGTATTAGTCATGAAAGTCAGAATTTTGTACTTAAGTACATTATGCCAAGTAAATTTTCTAAAAAAGAGCGCCCAATTCTAATCAATAACTGGGAAGCTACCTACTTTGACTTTCAGAGAGAAAAATTGTTAGAACTAGCTGATGAAGCTAAGAAAGTTGGAATTGAACTTTTTGTATTAGATGATGGGTGGTTTGGTAATCGCTTTGATGATAATCGTGCTTTAGGTGATTGGGTTGTGAATGAGAAAAAACTGGGTGGAAGTCTAGAAAGTCTGATTTCAGCTATCCATGAAAGAGGTTTGCAGTTTGGGCTTTGGTTAGAACCTGAGATGATTTCTGTTGATAGCGACTTGTATCGTAAACATCCTGACTGGGCTATTCAGGTTCCAGGTTATGATCATACTTATTCTCGAAATCAATTAGTACTTAATCTTGCCAATCCTCAGGTAGTAGAATATTTGAAAAATGTTTTAGATGAACTCCTCTCTCATCATAAAATTGACTACATCAAATGGGATATGAACCGTAATATTACTAACCTGGGGAATGGTTCAGCCTACTTGGAAACCCAGATGCAGTCTCATCAGTATATGTTGGGGCTTTACGAACTCGTTTCATATCTGACAGAGAAGCACAACCATATTCTCTTTGAGTCCTGCTCTGGTGGTGGTGGACGAAATGATCTTGGTATGATGCGTTATTTCCCTCAAGTCTGGGCAAGTGATAATACTGATGCTATTGCACGCTTACCAATACAATACGGTTCATCCTATCTCTATCCAACCATTTCCATGGGAGCTCATGTGTCAGCAGTACCAAATCATCAGATGGGACGAATGACACCATTGGAAACTCGTGGTCATGTAGCCATGATGGGAAATCTGGGCTATGAGCTTGATTTGACAAGTTTATCAGATGAGGAGAAAGCTGAGATTGCTAATCAGGTGAACTTGTATAAAGAATTGCGACCAGTAGTCCAGTTGGGAAACCAGTATAGGTTAATCAATCCCGATGCTGAATCCAATGAAGCAGCTCTACAATTTAACTATGGAAATCAAACGATTGTAACCTACGTCCGAGTCCTGTCAGTTGTGGAAACAATGGAAACCACCTTGAAACTGAAAGACTTAGAAGTGGAAGAGCTTTATGAGCTGGAAGGGACAAACATTGTTTATTCGGGTGCAGAGCTCATGTATGCAGGTTTAACTGTTATCCTATCATCAGGAGATTTTTTGAGTAGACAGTATAAATTCAAAAGACTATACTAAAAGCGTATAAATTTATCAAGGAGGCATTCCAATGAAATGGTATAAGAAAGCAGGTTTTCTTTTAGTAGCTGGGGCAAGTTTACTAGGCCTAGTGGCTTGTGGTCAGAACAATCAATCAACTGATGGCAAGGTAACGATTGAGTTTTTTAACCAGAAGACCGAGATGGCAGATACCTTGCAAAAGATAGTGGATGATTTTGAGAAGGAACACCCTAATATTGATGTGAAGCTGACTACAGTACCTTCAGCTGGAATTGTTTTAAAGACTCGTATTTTATCAGGAGATGTTCCAGATATTATTAATATCTATCCTCAAAATATGGATTTTCAGGAGTGGGCGAAGGCAGGCTATTTTGCAGATATGACAGGAAAACCCTATCTTGAGAACATCAAGAATGACTATGCCGAAAAGTATGCGATTAACAATAAAGTTTATAGTGTGCCATTAACGGCCAACCTTTATGGAATCTATTACAATAAAACGAAGTTTAAAGAATTAGGACTTGAGGAACCGAAGACTTTTAAAGAGTTTCAAGAGATTGTCAAAAGGATAAAAGATAGTGGAAATTCTCCGTTTGCGGTTGCAGGTAATGAAGGCTGGACATTAAATGGTTACCACCAACTTTCTCTCATTACTCTTACGGGTAGTGGAGACGCGGCTAATAATTACCTTCGCTTTTCAAAACCAAACGCCATCTCTGCAGATGATGCTATTTTAAAAGCAGATGCAGAACGACTCGATTTATTAGCAGATAATGCTCAAGATGGTTGGCGTGGTGCCTCTTATAATGATGCGGTGGTAGCATTTTCGAGTGGAAAAGCCTTGATGATGCCACAAGGATCATGGGCATTGGCGGCAATTAATCAACAGGATCCAAAATTTGAGGTGGGGATGTTTGCTTTTCCTGGAGAAGAAGTAGGAAAAGAAGTCACTGTTGGTGCAGGGGATATGGCATTATCAACTTCAGCTACTACCAAACATCCGAAAGAAACCGAAGAATTTATCAGCTATATGACTAGTCCAAAAGCTATGCAGTCATACTATGATGTAGATGGATCACCTGTTGCGGTAAAAGGCATACAGGAAAAAGAAGATTCAGCGCTTGCAGCTATTTCTAAACTGGCATTTACGGACAAACATTATGTTTGGTTGGGCCAACGCTGGAACTCTGAAGAAGACTTTTTTAATCTAAGTGCAGGTTACCTGATGGATAAAAATCTGAAAAATATGGCAAACAATCTCAATGCTTTCTTTAATCCAATGAAGGCAGATTTGGACTAGAACAGGAGTTAAGATGATATGGCTATTCGAAAATTTTTAAATAAATACTGGGGTTGGACATTTTTGCTCATCCCGCTTGCTTTACAAGCTATCTTCTTTTACTTTCCAATGGTACAAGGTGCTTTCTATAGTTTGACTAACTGGACTGGATTGACCTATAATTATAAATTTGTTGGTTTGAATAACTACAAATTGCTAATGATTGATGGGAAATTCTTCACAGCCATAGCCTTTACTTTGATTTTAACTCTGGCATTGATTATTGGAGAGATTACGATTGGGGTGGTTGTGGCACGAGCATTAAATTCGAAGATGAAGGGGCAGACCTTCTTTAGAGCTTGGTTCTTTTTCCCGGCTGTTTTGTCTGGTTTGACAGTTTCCTTGATTTTTAAACAATTCTTCAACTATGGGCTTCCAACGATTGGAAAAATTTTAGGAATTAGCTTTTTACAAGAGAGTCTGTTGGGGACACCTGTCGGAGCGGTAGTGGCAACTATTTTTGTTCTTCTATGGCAAGGAGTAGCAATGCCAATCATTCTCTTTCTTGCTGGTCTTCAGAGCATTCCAACTGATATTTTAGAGGCAGCATCAATTGATGGTGCAACCAGTAAACAAACTTTTTGGAAGATTGAATTGCCCTATTTACTGCCAACGATTTCAATGGTTTTTATCTTGGCTCTTAAGTCTGGTTTGACAGCCTTTGACCAAATTTTTGCGTTGACGAGTGGTGGTCCAAATAATGCTACAACATCCCTTGGACTTTTAGTATACAACTATGCTTTCAAGAGTAATCAATATGGATATGCGAATGCAATTGCCTTGATTTTATTCTTAATTATTGGAATTGTTTCTATTATCCAAATCAAGCTATCAAAGAAATTTGAAATCTAATAGAGGAGTCCTACACATGAAAAAAGAAGAAAAATTGAATCAGTTTTGGAAATATGTCCTCTTGATAGTCGGTGGTATTCTTATACTTGTTCCTTTGTTGGTAACGGTATTTAGTTCTTTCAAGACAACTAAGGATATCATGAACCATTTCTTTAGTTTGCCCAATCCTTTTACCTTAAGTAACTATGAACGATTGATTTCGGATGGAATTGGAGGCTATTTCTGGAATTCAGCAGTTATTACGGTGTTATCATTGATTGTAGTGGCTTTCTTTATACCAGCTGCAGCTTATTCCATTGCTCGAAATATGTCCAAGAAAAAAGCCTTTGCAATTATGTATTCGCTCCTGATCTTAGGGATATTTGTTCCATTTCAGGTGATTATGATTCCCATCACAGTTATGATGAGTAAACTCGGTCTAGCAAATATGTGGGGGCTAGTAATACTCTACCTAACTTATGCTATTCCACAGACTCTCTTCTTGTATGTTGGTTATATAAAAATCAGTGTACCAGATAGTTTGGATGAAGCTGCGGAAATTGATGGGGCTGATCGTTTTACAATTTATCGTCGAATCATTTTTCCAATGTTGAAGCCCATGCATGCGACAACTTTGATTATCAATGCTCTCTGGTTCTGGAATGACTTTATGTTGCCACTCTTGATTCTGAATAAGGATTCCAAGATGTGGACTTTACCTCTCTTTCAATACAACTACCAAGGTCAGTACTTTAATGACTATGGCCCAAGTTTTGCATCTTATATTGTGGGAATTATAACGATAACCATTGTCTACCTCATCTTCCAAAAACATATCATTTCAGGAATGAGTAACGGGGCAGTGAAGTAAAAAAGTGCTTAGGGAATTTATAATTCCATGCATAGAGGAACAGTTCAGCTTGTTGACAATTCTATGTAGAAAACAAGAAAGTAGTACTTAGTTACTTGCAGTCTATAGTAGTAGGAGTTCGAAGCGAACAAAAATCTAAAAATATCTTTCATTTACGAAGCCAGGTCATATAAGACTTGGCTTTCATCAGAAAAAGGAGACCATCTATGACCATTCAAAATAAAACTATGTTGATTACTTACTCAGATAGTCTTGGAAATAACCTTAAAGACTTGTATGAGAATTTGGAAGAACATTTTGGCGATGCTATTGGGGGAGTTCACCTTCTACCATTTTTCCCGTCAACAGGTGATCGCGGATTTGCACCAGTTGACTACGATGAAGTGGATCCAGCGTTTGGTGATTGGGAGGATGTTAAGCGTTTAGGTGAGAAATATTATCTTATGTTTGACTTTATGATTAACCATATTTCTCGTCAATCTAAATATTATAAGGACTATCAAGAAAAACATGAAGCTAGTGAATTTAAAGATCTCTTTTTAAACTGGGACAAGTTTTGGCCGGAAAATCGTCCGACACAAGCTGATGTAGACCTAATTTACAAGCGTAAGGATCGTGCACCATAGCAAGAGATTCTTTTTGCGGATGGTTCAGTAGAACATTTGTGGAATACTTTTGGTGAGGAGCAGATTGATCTTGATGTGACCAAAGAAGTAACGATGAGATTCATCCGTAAGACGATTCAACATCTAGCAAGTAACGGGTGTGATTTGATTCGTCTAGATGCCTTTGCTTATGCAGTGAAGAAATTGGATACCAATGATTTCTTTGTGGAACCAGATATTTGGAATTTATTGGACAAAGTTCGAGATATCGCTGCTGAGTATGGGACAGAGCTCTTACCTGAGATTCATGAACACTATTCGATTCAGTTTAAAATAGCGGACCATGATTACTATGTTTACGATTTTGCCCTTCGAATGGTAACCCTTTATACTCTTTACAGTTCCAGAACAGAGCGCTTGGCTAAGTGGTTAAAGATGAACCCGATGAAGCAATTTACGACACTAGATACCCATGATGGGATTGGAGTGGTGGATGTCAAGGATATCCTGACTGATGAGGAAATTGACTATGCTTCAAATGAGCTCTATAAGGTTGGAGCGAATGTCAAACGTAAGTACTCTAGTGCAGAGTATAACAATCTAGATATCTACCAAATCAATTCAACCTATTATTCTGCGCTTGGAGATGATGATGTCAAGTACTTCCTCGCTCGTCTGATTCAAGCTTTTGCTCCAGGCATTCCTCAGGTTTACTATGTGGGTCTATTAGCAGGAAAAAATGACTTGAAATTATTAGAAGAAACCAAAGAAGGTCGAAATATTAATCGTCATTATTATAGCAATGAGGAAATAGCAGAAGAAGTTCAACGTCCTGTGGTGAAGGCCCTTCTCAATCTATTTTCTTTCCGTAATCAATCAGAGGCCTTTGACCTAGAAGGGACTATTGACATTGAAACACCAACAGCTCACAGAATTGTAATCAAACGTCAAAATAAAGACAAGTCCGTAACAGCAGTAGCAGAAATTGATCTGCAAAGTCAAACCTATCAAGTAGTGGAAAACGGCAGAAAAATTCAGTTCTAGTGCTATATTGCTGACAGAATTTTTTTGTAGTGAAAACGTGTTCATTGTTCCCAAATGACGGAAAAAATGGTAGAATATAAAGATAGTTTAGCATTTATCTTCTGGAGAAATCCAGAACAGAAAGGATCCGTTTTGAAATCAATTGGATTACTGGATAAGATAAGAGGGCTTTCGAAAAAAGATTTCTTTTTGTATTTGATGATCATAAGTATCTTTTTACCTTTTTATTTGTTCTTAGCCCTCTTTGCTTTATATTTGATAGGTTTACTTGTTACTGGGGAGATGAAGGGAATTATCAAAGGATTGGCCAAACATCCTGTACTTCTCTTTTTTATTGCCTACAGTAGTATCATCTCTATCGTCGCCAAGAACTGGCTTGGATTGGTTGCATCTTTACTGATGTTTCTCTTCCTCATTTTCTTTAGTTATTACCAGAAACGTCTGACACATGCTTTCTTTCGACTGATACTGCAGACAATCTTGTTTGGTAGTGTGCTCTCTGCTGTTTTTGCTACTTTGGAGCATTTCCAAATTGTAAAGAAATTTAACTACGCCTTTCTTTCGCCTAATATGCAAGTATGGCACCAAAACCGTGCGGAGGTCACATTCTTTAATCCTAACTACTATGGGATTATCTGTTGCTTCTGTATCATGATTGCCTTTTATCTCTTTACAACGACGAAGTTAAGATGGTTGAAAGTCTTTTGTGTACTAGCAGGTTTTGTGAATCTATTTGGTTTGAATTTTACGCAAAATAGAACAGCCTTTCCTGCCATCATTGCTGGTGCCATCATTTATCTCTTTACAACCATTAAAAATTGGCGCGCCTTTTGGCTCAGTATTGGTGTTTTCGGGATTGGCCTCTGTTTCCTCTTCTCAAGCGATTTGGGTGTCCGTATGGGAACGCTAGATTCTTCAATGGAGGAGCGAGTTTCAATCTGGAATGCGGGTATGACTTTGTTCAAGCAAAATCCGATCTGGGGTGAGGGTCCGCTGACCTATATGAATTCTTTCCCGAGAATCCATGCACCTTACCACGAACACGCGCATAGTCTTTACATCGATACTATTTTGAGTTATGGTTTGATTGGAACCATTCTCCTATCCATTTCTTCGGTTATCCCGGTTCACATGATGATGGATATGAGTCAGGAGTCTGGTAAACGACCAATTATCGGTCTTTATCTCTCCTTCCTTACAGTAGTTGCCGTACATGGAATTTTTGACTTGGCTCTCTTCTGGGTACAGTCAGGATTTATCTTCTTGCTGGTTATGTGCAGCTTACCACTGGAACATCGAACACTGGTGTCCGAAATGACAGATTAAGTTAATAAATAGTGAAGATCTTCTACTCGAGGTAGGGGATCTTTTTTGTTGGTGAAAATTATTTCTAAATCGAAATAGTTGACAGATGGAACGAGAAGTGTTACAATAAAAACGATTCGATATCGAAATAAATTAGAGGTGTTATGAAAGATAGTCATTTGGTAGCCCATCATATTCGTTTGTTAAATGGGCGGATTTTGCAAAAGTTACTGAGTCAGGATCCTGAGGCTCTTTATCGGAGTGAACAGGGCAAGATTCTCACGGTGTTATGGAATAGTGAGACAGGTTGTGCTACAGCCACAGATGTTGCGCTTGCGACTGGCCTCGCCAACAATACGCTAACAACCATGATTAAGAAACTTGAGGAGCAAAACCTGGTCATCATTAGCCCATGTGGAATAGATAAGAGAAAGAAATATGTCAAGTTGACAGAGCGGGGTTGGTCTCAGAAAGAAGTTGGCCATCGTATCAGTCAAAAACTGGATGCTATTTTTTATAAAGGATTCACTGAGGAAGAAATTCGTCAGTTTGAAAGTTATCAGGAGCGCATTTTGGACAATCTGAAAGAGAAAGCAAATGAGGAATAAATCATGTCAAAACAAGTTGAAAATGCCCAAAATCTATATATTCATGCTATTCAAGATGGACGAGTTGCTGAGGCTCAGGCCCAGTCTGTAGGAGATACCTACATTCAACACTCGACAGGAGTGCCAGATGGGAAAGAAGAGTTTGCGACTTTCTTTGCAAATTTCTTTGAGCGCCATCCCGAGCGTGAGATGAAGTTTGTCCGTACTATTGAGGATGGCAATCTGGTCTTTGTTCATGTTCATCAATATCTCAATGGCGGGGAAGCTCAATGGGTGACGACAGATACTTTCCGTGCGGATGAGAATGGTCGTATCGTGGAGCATTGGGATGTTATTGACTACTATCGAACACCTGAAAACGGCCAATTAGACCAGATTTTTGGAGATTTTAAGATCAAGGATTTGGATAAGACAGCAGAAAATAAAAAGTTGGTTCGCCGTTTCTTGACAGAAATTTTCCAAAATGGGGAACTGGAGCAGTGGAGTGATTATGTGGCGGACGATTTGATTCAGCATAATCATGAGATTGGCCAAGGAAGTCAGGCTTATAAAGACTATGTAGCTGAGCACGATCTTACTTTCGACTTTGTTTTCCAGTTTTTGGGACAAGGAAACTATGTGGTTAGCTATGGGCAGACTCAGATTGATGGAGTTGCCTATGCCCAGTATGACATCTTCCGTTTGGAGAATGGCTTGATTGTGGAGCATTGGGATAATAAGGAAGTCATGCCTAAGGTAGAAGACTTGACTAATCGAGGAAAATTTTAAATTGAAGACTAAGAATGATTGAATACAAGAATGTAGCGCTACGCTATACAGAAAAAGATGTCTTGATAGATGTCAATTTACGGATCGAGAATGGGGAGTTCATGGTTTTAGTTGGACCTTCTGGGTCCGGTAAGACGACCATGATCAAGATGATTAACCGTCTTTTGGAACCAACTGATGGAAATATTTATATGGATGGCAAGCGCATCAAAGACTATGATGAGCGTGAGCTTCGTCTTTCTACTGGTTATGTTTTACAGGCCATTGCTCTGTTTCCCAATTTAACGGTTGCAGAAAATATTGCTCTTATTCCTGAGATGAAGGGCTGGACTAAGGAAGAAATTGCGAAGAAAACAGAAGAGCTTTTAGCTAAGGTTGGTTTACCAGTAGCTGACTATGGGAATCGTTTGCCTAGTGAATTATCTGGTGGAGAACAGCAACGGGTTGGTATTGTTCGTGCTATGATTGGTCAGCCTAAGATTCTCCTCATGGATGAGCCCTTTTCAGCCTTGGATGCTATTTCGAGAAAACAGTTGCAGGTTCTGACGAAAGAATTGCATAAAGAGTTTGGGATGACAACGATTTTTGTGACCCATGATACGGATGAAGCTTTGAAATTAGGTGACCGTATTGCTGTCTTGCAGGATGGAGAGATTCGTCAGGTTGCAAATCCTGAGACTGTTTTAAAAGCTCCTGCCACAGAGTTTGTAGCAGACTTGTTTGGAGGTAGTGTTCATGACTAATTTGATATCAACTTTTCAGGATCGTTTTGGTGATTGGGTAACAGCCCTATCTCAACATTTGCAGTTGTCGCTTTTGACCTTGTTACTAGCTATTTTTATCGCGATTCCCTTGGCTGTTTATCTTCGTTATCATGA
Source organism: Streptococcus sp. (assembly GCF_030528045.1). GTDB lineage: Bacteria > Bacillota > Bacilli > Lactobacillales > Streptococcaceae > Streptococcus. The sequence goes on along the minus strand of NZ_JAUMZR010000028.1, from coordinate 13,868 downwards.
AAAGATAGCGGACTGGGTCTTGCAGATTGCAGGGATTTTCCAGACCATCCCGTCTCTGGCCTTGTTAGGACTCTTTATTCCCTTGATGGGAATTGGGACCTTGCCTGCTTTGACTGCTCTGGTGATTTATGCGATTTTCCCGATTTTGCAAAATACAATTACTGGGCTGAAGGGAATTGATCCAAGTCTGCAAGAGGCTGGAATTGCCTTTGGGATGACTAGATGGGAGCGTCTCAAGAAGTTTGAAATTCCACTTGCCATGCCTGTCATTATGTCTGGGATTCGGACGGCAGCGGTCTTGATCATCGGTACGGCGACCTTGGCTGCCTTGATTGGTGCAGGGGGGCTGGGTTCCTTTATCCTTTTGGGAATTGACCGCAATAATACTAGTCTGATTTTGATTGGGGCCCTTTCTTCTGCAGTGCTGGCCATTGCCTTTAACTTCCTACTAAAAGTGATGGAAAAAGCAAAATTGCGGACGATTTTCTCTGGTTTTGCCTTGGTGACCATATTACTCGGTCTGTCTTATAGTCCAGCCCTCTTGGCTCAAAAAGAGAAAGAAAACTTGGTGATTGCTGGGAAATTGGGTCCAGAACCAGAAATTTTGGCAAATATGTATAAGCTGCTGATTGAAGAAAATACCAGTATGACTGCAACTGTTAAACCGAATTTTGGGAAGACAAGCTTCCTCTATGAAGCTCTGAAAAAAGGCGATATTGACATCTATCCTGAATTTACTGGTACGGTGACTGAAAGTTTGCTTCAGCCATCACCCAAGGTAGGTCATGAGCCAAATCAGGTTTATCAAGTGGCGCGTAATGGCATTGCCAAACAGGATCATCTGGCCTATCTCAAACCCATGTCTTATCAAAATACCTACGCTGTAGCTGTTCCGAAAAAGATTGCTCAAGAATATGGCTTGAAGACCATTTCGGACTTGAAAAAAGCGGAAGGGCAGTTGAAAGCTGGCTTTACTCTCGAGTTTAATGACCGTGAGGATGGAAATAAGGGCTTGCAGTCTCTCTATGGTCTTAATCTCAACGTAGCGACCATGGAGCCGGCTCTTCGCTATCAGGCAATTCAGTCAGGCGATATTCAAATTACGGATGCCTATTCGACGGATGCAGAATTGGCGCGTTATGATTTGCAGGTCTTGGAAGATGACAAGCAACTCTTTCCACCTTATCAAGGGGCACCACTTATGAAAGAAGCTCTTCTCAAGAAACATCCTGAGTTGGAACCTGTTCTTAATAAATTGGCTGGTAAAATTACTGAAAGCCAGATGAGTCAGCTCAACTACCAAGTCGGCGTTGAAGGCAAGTCGGCAGAACAAGTAGCCAAGGAATTTCTACAAGAACAAGGTTTGTTGAAGAAATAGTTTGAAAATGTCAAACTCAACTTGCTTAAACGACTATAGAAAAGAATGCTCAGACAATGTCGTTTGGGCTTTTTTGATATTAGAGTTACTGAATGTCTTTCAAAATGGAAAATAAGAGGAAATTTTTAGGATTTTCTAAAATTTCACTGTAAATACACTTGATTATTCACAAATAGGTGTATAATGTGTTGTGAACTACTTAACAAATAAGGATTTCCAGCTCATGTCGACTAAGGATGGAAATCTTGTGTATAGACAGTTCAGTAGATATATAATAGAGCGTTGCGTCCGAAAGTCTATCCAGACACGGCTCTTTAAAAACAAAAGGAGAAGATTATGAAAACAGAACCGATTCATCGTACCAGTATGTGGAAATTTAAGTTAAGTGCTGCCACCATGACTTTGATTCCCGCTGCCGTGGGGATTAACTATGTTGCCAAAGCCTTGGCGGAGGGGTTAAAGTTGCCCGTTTGGCTGGGGTCTTTGGGAACCTTTCTTACCAGCATGTTGGCTGGGCCGGTTGCCGGTTCCATTAGTGGTTTCATCAACAACGTGATCTATGGGCTGACCTTATCGCCAATTTCAACCGTGTATGCGATTACCAGCATCGGAATTGGGATTGCTGTCGGAGTTTTGCACGCCAATGGGTGGTTCTCGTCAGCGCGACGAGTATTTGTTTCTGCTATTATTATTGCCATCGTTTCAGCTGTCATTTCAACGCCACTCAACGTCATCTTTTGGGGTGGTCAGACCGGTATCGCTTGGGGTGACTCATTGTTTGCGGTAATGGTCGCCAATCATGCACCAGTGTGGCTGGCCTCATTTACCGATGAGTTTGTCTTGGATATTTTGGATAAATTCTGCGTGGCCTACCTGGCATTCTTCATCTATCGTCAGCTGCCGAAGCGGATGGTGCACTTCTTTAGCGATGATAAATGATGACTGATAAAACATTGATTTCTGGAGCGCCACGGGTCAAGCTCAAGTGGTACTAGGTGATCGATCCGATTACTAAGCTCTTGTTCATCTTGGACATGACGTTGTTGAGCTTTGCCAGTATGAATTTGTTGCTTCAGGCCGGATTAATTCTTGTCGCAACACTGCTATTGTTATTTTCCAAATTGAGTTCTACCACCTTTAAGGCGCTGGGATTAAGCCTGTTTCTGATTTGCACCATGCTGATCATCCAAGGGTTATTTTACAGTCGGAATCAAACTGTGCTGTTTTCTGTGCTTGGGGTGTCGTTCTACAAAGAGGGCCTGATTTACGCCACCGCTCTGGGTTGTCGAGTATTGGTGATTATTTTGACCAGTGGCTTTTTTATAGTGACCACGAGTATTTCAGAAAACGCGGCCTATTTGGAACTGTCCGGATTGTCTTATAAAACCGTCTACGTTCTGATGTCGGTGTGTTATATTTTGCCGGAAATGATGCGCAATATGCGGAAAATCCAGCAGGCACAAAAAGTTCGCGGAACCAATCCGCAAAAAACGTTGATTCAGAAATTAAAGTCAGTCCTGCCGGTTCTAATTCCATTGGTGATTAAGACCTTGGATCAATCGATGACGCGGTCGATTTCTCTCCAACTGAGAGGTTTTGATAATCTCAACCGGACTGTTAGAACCTCCCAGCGCGTGTATCGCCTGTCGCGGACGCTGCACATTGGTCTGACTGGATTGGCAATTTTATTGATTGGGTGGAAGATATGGACGAAGATAAACGGATTGTAATTGAAAATTTGACCACCCGTTATCCGGGTACTGAGCAACCACAACTGCGTCAGATTAACGCGGAGGTTCATACCGGCCAGGTGGTTGGGATTATCGGGAATAGCCACTCCGGCAAATCGACTTTGTGCCGTGTGCTGGCAGGGGTCATTCCCAAAATTGTGTCTGCTGAGATTGAGGGCGATTGGCACATGTTTGGCCAGCGAGTGTCTGACAATTGGCCTGTTTATAATGCCATAAATGGAATTGTACTGCAAAATCCAGCTGGCCAACTAAGCGGGTTGGCAGACACGGTTGCCGATGAAATCGCCTTTGACTTGATTAATCAGGGAATGGCTGAAGGACTGATTCAAAAACGGGTTGAAGAAGTTGCCACGCAAATGGGGCTGATTGAACAGCTGAATTTGCGTCCCGAGAGCCTTTCCGGTGGTCAGATCCAGCGGTTGGCAATTGCCACGGCGATTGTGGCTAATCCGGCTGTTTTGATTATGGATGATCCGACCAGTGAGATGGATCCCCTTGGCCGCCGGCAATTTTTCCAATGGCTGGCCCAAGTCAAAGAGACGACTGTCTTCATTGTCACCAGTGAAATTGACGATTTGTGCGAAGTCGCCGACATTGTGTGGGTGCTGCACGAGGGTCAAATGGTAGCCCAGGGCAGGCCGGGTGAGGTGTTTAATCATTTGGCAGCTGACTGGCAGATTCCAGCCCCGACAATCCAGCAACTTGCTCAAAAAATGGATTGGCACTTGGCTGATGGCCGGTATCCGGTGAATTATGCTGATCTGAAGGAGGTTCGTTATGTCCACAATTGAACTGAGCCACCTGACGTTCACTTATCCGGAACGGTCCTTTAGCTTGGATGTTGAAGACAAACACTTCGCCGATCCGATGGTGGCGATTGTCGGCCAAAATGGTGCCGGCAAATCAACGCTCTTCAAATTGTTGACGGGTTTGCTGTCACCACAAACCGGTGTGATTAAGATCGATGGAGAAAATTTTAATGATCTTAAACCAGTCGAAAAGTTACTGAAGGTTGGAATTACTTTTCAGAATCCTGACGATCAGCTTTTCAACCCGACCGTTCAACGAGAGGTGGAGTGGAATGTCGCGCAGGTCATGGATGACCACGACACGATTACGAGGCGGGCTTTAGCGGCTCTAAAAAGAGTTGGCTTGGATGATAAAACAGCTGAAAGTCGATATGACCTGTCATTGTCGGAACGCAAGCTGTTGAGCGTTGCCACAGTTTTGGCAGTGGATCCGGCGATTTATTTATTTGATGAGCCGATGATGTCGCTTGATTGGGAAAGCCGGCGCAAGTTGACCGCAATTTTCCATCAGTTGGCTGATTCGGGCCACCAAGTTGTGACCATCACCCATGACATGGATTGGGTCGCCGCCGAGTTTGAGTCGGTGTATGTTATGGAACACGGGAAGTTTGGCTTCGCCGGCAGTCCACGGGAATTGTTCAGCAATCACGAACTTGTCCAGCGAGTGGGATTACTACCACCGCGGATTATGGACATAGCGGAGTCGCTGGGTGATTCACAGACATATTTATCGGTTAATGATTATTGCCAGAAAAATCGAGATGTATAGAAAAAGTCACCTCTGCGGGTTTTCCAGGTTGAAGGATTAACTTCAGCTTCTGGCAAGAACTCACATGGGTGACTTTTGTGTTTAATAACGTTTCATGATCATCGGGTGATTCCTCAGATCACTCGGTTTGATTTTACTTTGTTTCATGGTCATAATCATATACCATTTCTTTTGGATTTTTTGTTTGACTAATACAAAATAGGTCTTCATAGGTCTTCGCATTTTTAGCGCTCATTAGGATCATCAGTATAATTTTCTGAATTAGGAGACTGTCCCATCACTATTCGAACTTCGTCTCCCAACTTACGCTGTTCCCATTCATCCGTGAATCCTTTAAATCGCAATTCTGGAACTTTCTTTTTAACTGAATCATCTATTTTCGCCCTAGTCCCCACCATTTTATTGGTTTTTCTTGTTCTTCTATCCTTTTTTGATCTTTGATTTGTTCCTGTAAATTTTCCAACTTCTCTTTAAGAGCGTTCACTTCATCTTTATATTGATTGTCTAAGTGTTTGAATTCTGTTTCCTGTGAGGGCATTTTGAGGGCTTTTAAGTTATCATTTTCCGCCTTGTATTCTTCTAGCAATTTTTTATCTTGCAAGGCTAATCGTTGTTACTGGTCTAACAAATTAGTTAGTTTTTCTATTTGTTGGTCTTTGCTACTTATTTGTTGGTCTTTGGTATTTGATTTGCTACTACTTTCTACTTTACCTAAAATTATTTTTTCTGCTTTAGAATTTATTAGATTAGACCCATTGGAACTTTTAAGCTGTAATTCTTTTGGTAACCTTTGGTAGTGATATTGAATATTTTGTTTTGTAACACTCAACTCATCCGCCAGCTCTTTGATCGTTTTTAAGTCTTCACTCATGGTTTAAGTCCTGCCTTTTAACCGTTGGTAGATATTGTTCAATGACTTTTTTGAGGTGGCGTGCGATATTATGCTTAGAATATTCTTCACGTCTGCTGGCAACATAAGACAAGTGGTCTTTAACACTATTTAGCCCTCTTAATTCTTTCAGTTCGTCATAGAGGGGGTAAACATGGACTTGCAATCCTGCCATGATTTTTGTATCTTGCATTTCAAACGGACTTAGCAACATATTTTCTAGCAATAGCGTGGTGTACTTGCTTTTCATTGCTTCAATAGCTAGCTTATCTTCGGTTTCTGATTTGCGTGCTTTATCTTCTTGATAGGCGGTATCTTCTAACTTATAGCTGTTATCGTCTGCTCAACGTTTCTTTCGTAACCAGATATCCAATGTTAAACCGTCCGCATCAATCGCTCGATAGAGATAATGCCAACGCCCCTTAATTTTGATATAGGTTTCATCCATTTTCTACGAATAGAAGGACTGTTTATTTTTCTTTTTCCAGAGATGATAGAGGATTTTACTGTATTCTTGAACCCACCGATAAATCGTAGTGTGACAAACATTTATTCCACGGTCATAAAGCAATTCCTGAACTTCACGATAGCTCAGATTGTAACGTAGGTAATAACAAACAGCGACAATGATGACGTCTTGTTGGAATTGTTTGCCTTTAAAATGATTCATCTCTCAAGCATTACTAACCTTTTTTCTGCTCTTTGAGAAGCTGAAGGTCGTGCTAGTAACTACCTATTTGGTTTGATTAATTCCATCATTTATCTGGTGCTTGCCCTTCAAAAAGGCTTCTATGGTGAGGTTTTAACAACTCTCTATTTTACAATTATGCAGCCAATTGGGCTTCTAGTTTGGATCTACCAAGCACAGTTCAAGAAAGAAAAGCAGGAGTTTGTCGCGCGTAAACTGGACGGCAAGGGTTGGACCAAGTATCTTTCAATTAGTGTTCTTTGGTGGTTGGCCTTTGGGTTTATTTATCAGTCTATCGGAGCTAATCGTCCCTATCGTGATTCTATCACTGATGCGACCAATGGTGTAGGGCAAATCCTCATGACAGCTGTTTACCGTGAACAGTGGATATTCTGGGCTGCTACTAATGTCTTTTCAATCTATCTCTGGTGGGGAGAAAGTCTGCAAATCCAAGGGAAATACCTAATTTATCTCATCAATAGTCTGGTTGAGTGGTATCAGTGGAGCAAGGCAGCAAAAAGCGCTTAAATTAAAAAAGTAAAAAAAGGATCAGATGATCCTTTTTTTGTGTTAGAGCAAAATGAATAATACCGTAATGACAATAGCGGTCGTTATACGAACGATGTGGTGCGAGATATGTTGTTTTTCTTTCTGTTGGCCGTTCCAGTAGGCTCCATAGCAGACGATACTCGAACCCACAATCCATAGAAGAATGGTTGCAACTGGAACGAAGTAAAAGATGGCTAGAGCCAGAGATGTGAGGCAACTGCCGACCAAGATGCACGTGTTTCCCAGACTGTAGTTCTTTTGTTTCATAGCTGAAAAAGCAGCAGCAAGGTGAAGCAATGAGAAGGCGAGAGCTAGTACAATTGTTAGTATTCCTAGAATCATCGAAGTTAACATAGTTGGTTCCTTTCTGAGTTTCAGGCTTAGTTATCAAGTGGAGTTGTAGAGGTCATCTCTATTACATCAAGGTAAAATTTCACCACTTGGTTTTCGGTATAATATTTTCCTTGTTTTAGCCACCAAGTTAGGGTCTCGATAAAGTTCGTTACAACAAAATGCTGGAGGTAGGAGGCCGGAATGTTTGGATAGGCCTCTTGCAAGTCATCCGCCACCATGGGATAAACGTGGTGTTCGAGTTCCTTGTGTAGTTGGCGGAGGAAGTAGTCGTTTTTGGAAAAAAGGAGACTGGTGACACGGTCCTGGTTTTTCTGAAAATGTAAAAAGATATGTGCGAGGTAGTCTTCTGTAGTCAAGTGTTCTTCCCTTTCAAAGAGATGATGAAAGAGGTAGCGACAGAGCTCATCTAAAAGGAATTCCTTACTCTCGTAATGGCAGTAAAAAGTAGAACGTCCAACATCTGCTAGATCAATGATATCCTGAACAGTAGTGGCATCATAGCCTTTGTCGTTCAAAAGTTGTAAAAAAGCTTGATAGATGGCTTTTTTCGTCTTACTGACTCGACGGTCTCTTTTTGGCATATAGACACTTGAGACAAACTGTTCAGAACTGAACAGGACTGACAGTTTGCTTCTATCCTTTCTTTGGATTTTATTAGATAATACAAATGAAAGAAGTATGTATATACCCATTATACCAAAGGAGGGAGAGAAATGAGTTCTAAAACATCTATCTGGTTAGCTTTTTTCTTAAATTTAAGCTATGCGATTGTTGAGTTTATCGCAGGAGGAATCTTTGGTTCGAGTGCAGTTCTTGCTGATTCTGTTCATGACCTGGGAGATGCTATAGCCATTGGCATCTCAGCCCTTTTAGAAACAATTTCAAACCGTGAAGAAGATAGACAGTACACCTTGGGTTACAAACGTTTTAGTCTTTTAGGGGCCATGCTAACGGCTGTGATTCTTATGATAGGGTCTGTCCTAGTAATCTTGGAAAATATCACAAAGATCGTTCACCCTCAACCCGTTAATGAAAATGGTATCCTATGGCTGGGAATCATTGCAGTGGCTATTAATGTGCTAGTTAGTCTAGTAGTCCGTAAAGGAAAGACAAAGAACGAGTCAATTCTTAGCTTGCATTTTTTGGAAGACACCCTTGGTTGGCTGGCTGTCATTTTAATGGCGATTATCCTTCGATTTACGGACTGGTATATCCTCGATCCGTTTTTATCGCTGGTTATTTCTATCTTTATTCTGTCGAAAGCCATTCCTCGCTTTTGGAGCGCACTGAAAATTTTCCTAGATGCTGTGCCAGAAGGAGTCGAGACAAGTGATTTGGAGAAGGATTTAGAGGCTCTACCCAATGTCAACAGTGTCAATCAACTTAGCATTTGGTCCATGGACGGTCTAGAGAATAATGCTATTGTCCACATTTGTATTAAGGACTGGGAACAGATGATGGAAACCAAAGAAGTGGTGCGTCAATTTTTAGAAGAAAGAGGCGTGCAGAATATCACTATTGAAGTGGATAGCAGTCAAAGCAATCATGTGCAACATAGGCGGAAGGTGAGAGAGTTAGAGCAGAGGCATAGGCATCATTAGTAGAAAAACGATCTCGCTAGAGGTCGTTTTGTTATCCTATTCATTCCTTGTACTTTCTCTCAAAGTTAGTCTGGTTCCCAGCATAGTCAAGCTAGGGATTTTCCGACCATGGAGAACTTCCTTGTTAAGAATATCCATACCTGCTCGGCCCATTTCTTCGGTATAGACGGTAATGCTAGAAAGGGGAGGATAGACCTGCTTGGTCAGGCTGGTGTCGTTAAAAGAAATGAGGCTGACGCGGTCTGGTAGGCTGATTCCAGCTTCTTGAAGGGCACGAAGGGCACCGATGGCTAAACTATCGCTGGCTGCGAAAAAGGCTAGTGGGAGTTGTTCTCCCAACTTGTGAATGGCCTCCTTCATCAAGTCATAGCCAGACTGGGCAGTAAAGCTCCCTCGAAAGACCAGTTCTTCATGGTAGATTTCATTTGCTTGGGTAATGTCTTTGAAATTTTCTAGCCGCTTATCCTGGATAATTTCTTCCTGGTCGGTTGTTTCCTCAAGACCTGTTAGAATGCCAATCCGATCCACCCCCTGACTGAGGAAATGGTCTACAACTTGTTTCACAGCAGTGTAAAAGTCAGTAATAATACAGGTATGACCTAGTGAGAGGGTATCGCTGTCTATAAAGACCAAGGGTTTTTGGTATTCTTCAAAGGCAGAAATCTGAGCTCGGCTAAATTTTCCGATGCAGAGAATGCCAATCACTTCCTCGCTTAATGTAAAAGGGTGGTCATTAAAATAGCGCAAGATATCATAGTCCAACTCTTGGGCTCTTTTTTCAATACCAAGACGAATCTGATAGTAGTAGAGATCGTCCAGCTCCCCTTGTTCGCTGACCCATTGGATAATGGCAATCTTTTGCTTGGGTTTGTGGGATTCGCCTGTCTTGAGGTGCTTAGTATAGCCCAGCTCTTCAGCAACGGTTAATATACGGTGTCTGGTTTCTTCTGTAACAGATAGACTCTGGTCGCGATTGAGGACACGAGATACGGTCGCGATAGAGACAGAGGCTAGCTGTGCGATGTCTTTTAAGGTAGCCATAAATCCTCCTCCTTTTAGGTTAGTATATCATATTTTTCTGCTTTTTACTGATAGTTTAGTAAAAGTTTAGTAAAAAGGATTGACCTTGGTAAATCCCTTGGATACAATAGAAGAAAACGATTACACGTTAAGGTGACTTAACGTACAGTCAAAGGAGAATTTATATGACACAAGATCTTACTACTGAAGCCCTTCGCAAAGACTTTCTTGCCGTTTTTGGTCAAGAAGCAGACCAAACCTTCTTTTCACCAGGTCGTATCAATTTGATTGGTGAACACACGGATTACAATGGTGGGCATGTTTTCCCAGCAGCTATTTCCTTGGGAACTTATGGGGCGGCTCGCAAACGTGACGACCAAGTCTTGCGTTTCTACTCAGCCAACTTTGAGGACAAGGGTATCATCGAAGTGCCTCTTGCTGACCTCAAATTTGAAAAAGAGCACAGCTGGACCAACTATCCAAAAGGGGTTCTTCATTTCTTGCAAGAAGCTGGACATGTGATTGACAAAGGGTTTGATTTTTATGTTTATGGGAATATCCCAAATGGAGCTGGCTTGTCATCATCGGCATCTTTGGAACTTTTGACGGGGGTTGTGGCAGAGCATCTCTTTGGTTTAAAACTAGACCGTTTGGATTTGGTTAAAATCGGAAAACAAACAGAAAATAACTTTATCGGAGTCAACTCTGGTATTATGGACCAGTTTGCTATCGGTATGGGAGCTGACCAACGGGCCATTTACCTAGATACCAACACCTTGGAGTATGACTTGGTGCCGCTTGATTTGAAAGACAATGTTGTTGTCATCATGAACACCAACAAACGCCGTGAACTGGCGGACTCTAAGTACAATGAACGCCGTGCTGAGTGTGAAAAAGCTGTGGAAGAATTGCAAGTTGCCTTGGATATTCAGACCTTGGGTGAATTGGATGAGTGGGCCTTTGACCAATACAGCTATCTGATTAAAGATGAAAATCGCTTAAAACGTGCTCGCCATGCTGTGCTTGAAAACCAACGTACTCTTAAAGCTCAAGCAACCCTTCAAGCAGGTGATTTGGAAACATTTGGTCGCTTGATGAATGCTTCTCACGTTTCTCTAGAACATGACTATGAAGTAACTGGCTTGGAATTGGATACCCTTGTTCATACGGCTTGGGCACAAGAAGGTGTTCTGGGTGCTCGTATGACAGGGGCAGGATTTGGTGGCTGTGCCATTGCCTTGGTGCAAAAAGATGCTGTTGAGGCCTTTAAGGAAGCTGTAGGCAAGCACTACGAGGAAGTCGTTGGATATGCTCCAAGCTTCTATATCGCTGAAGTTGCAGGTGGCACTCGCGTTTTAGACTAGGAGAGAAGTAAATGGACGCTGTAATATTTGATTTAGATGGCTTATTAGCTGTTACTGAGATCATTTCTCTAAAAGTTTATCAAGAATTGCTTAAAGATTTTGGAATTCCTTTCACAGAAGAAACATATTCTAGAGAATACAGTGGACATAGGGAAGAGGAGAAGGTTCAACGATTTTTAGATACCTATGATTTACCTTGGAACTTTGACCAAACCTTGGAAAAAGTTTATGAACTGGAAGCTCGAATATTAGCCAAAGGTGTAAATTTAAAAAAAGGTGCTAAAAATTTGCTTGCTTTTTTGCAAAGAGAAGGTATTCCAATCGCTCTAGCAACTTCAAGTGTTGAATCTAGAGCTAGAATGATTTTGGATAGTAATGGTATACTGTCCCTATTTGACCATCTAGTTTTTGCAAAAGATGTAAAGCGAAGCAAACCCTACCCTGATATATTTTTAAAGGCCTGTAGTGATTTGAATGTTTTACCAGAGAATTGCTTAGTATTAGAGGATAGTGAAGCAGCGTATAGAGCTGGGATACCAGTTATTTGTATTCCAGACTTGAAAATGCCAGCACAGTCTTTCTTAGATAAAACAGAACAAGTTTTTCAGGATTTAGATGCTGTCAGAGACTATTTAGAAAGTAAGAAGGAGAATCAATGAGTCAAGGAGTTCTAGATGCATTTATCACGGAAGTCATTGCTGAAAGTTCATTTGAGGAAATGGATCGAATCTACCTAACCAATCGTGTCTTAGCACGAATGGGTGAAGGCGTTTTGAAAGTTGAGACGGATCTGGATGAGTTGATCGACCTTAAGGACCAGTTAGTCGAGGAAGCGGTTCGATTAGAGACGATTGAGGACAGTCAGACTGCGCGTGAAATCCTCGGTTCTGAACTGATGGACTTGGTAACTCCTTGTCCAAGTCAGGTCAATCATGACTTCTGGGCAACTTACGCCCAATCACCAGAGCAGGCGATTGCGGACTTCTACCAACTTAGTCAGAAAAATGACTACATTAAACTCAAGGCTATTTCTAAGAATATCGCTTATCGTGTACCATCTGACTACGGAGAACTTGAGATTACCATCAACCTCTCTAAACCTGAAAAGGATCCAAAGGAGATTGCGGCGGCCAAGTTGGTGCAAGCTAGCAATTATCCCCAATGTCAGCTCTGTCTAGAGAATGAAGGCTACCATGGTCGGGTTAACCACCCAGCTCGCAGCAATCACCGCATTATTCGTTTTGAAATGGCGGGTCAGGAGTGGGGCTTCCAGTATTCGCCCTATGCTTATTTTAATGAGCACTGTATTTTCTTAGACGGTCAGCATCGGCCAATGGCGATTAGTCGTCAGAGTTTTGAGCGTCTGCTGGCGATTGTAGAGCAATTTCCGGGATATTTTGCAGGTTCGAATGCCGACCTTCCAATCGTGGGAGGCTCTATTCTGACTCATGACCACTATCAGGGAGGCAGACATGTTTTCCCTATGGAATTAGCTCCCTTACAAAAGACTTTCTGTTTTGCTGGTTTTGAGCAGGTCAAGGCTGGGATTGTCAAGTGGCCTATGTCAGTGCTACGTTTGACTTCGGATTCCAAAGAGGATTTGATCAACTTGGCTGACAAGATTTTGCAGGAATGGCGACAGTATTCAGACCCTGAAGTGCAGATTTTAGCAGAGACAGACGGGACACCGCATCACACCATTACACCCATTGCTCGTAAACGCGATGGACAGTTTGAGTTGGACTTGGTCTTGCGAGACAATCAGACATCGGCAGAGCATCCTGATGGAATCTATCATCCTCACAAGGATGTCCAACATATCAAGAAGGAAAATATCGGCTTGATTGAGGTCATGGGCTTGGCAATCTTGCCACCACGTCTGAAAGAAGAACTGGAGCAAGTCACCAGCTATCTCATGGGAGATGGGGATACAGTTGTCTCTTATCATCAGGAATGGGCAGACGAGCTCAAAGCTCAACATCCAGACCTAAAAGATAAAGAAAAAGCCCTTGAAATCGTCAAGGACTCTGTAGGTACTATCTTTGCGCGTGTTTTAGAGGATGCAGGAGTCTATAAGCAGACGGAACAAGGACAGGCAGCCTTTATGAGCTTTGTAGAGCAGGTCGGAATTTTGCCAGACTAGGAGCCTTCTCCTTGCACAGTCCTATAAAAAGTAGTATCATAGTGTCGTTTGAACTATCAGGAGGAAACGATGAAAGATTTTCATTTTGACGCTATATCTGCTTTTGAAAATTACGAAATAGAAAAAATGAGAGACGGTCATGTTGTGGTGACGACAAAAGTAGTGAACTCGTCGCTCAACTATTATGGCAATGCCCATGGTGGCTATCTCTTCACTCTTTGTGACCAGATTAGTGGTTTGGTGGTTATCTCACTGGGGCTTGATGGGGTGACACTCCAATCCTCTATCAACTACCTAAAGGCAGGAAAACTCGACGATGTGCTGACCATTAAAGGAGAATGTGTCCATCATGGTCGCACAACCTGTGTCGTGGATGTGGATATCACCAATCAAGAAGGCAGAAATGTCTGCAAGGCGACCTTTACCATGTTTGTCACAGGCCAGCGGTCTGAAGACAGACAGGTAAGGATATAAAGAAACAAAAAAGAGGCTCACACCTCTTTTTCTTATTATGTGACTATTAGTCCGTCTCGCTCCGCAAGGTGCGAGACAA
>NZ_JAUMZR010000027.1:0-26922 GCF_030528045.1 Streptococcus sp. | reverse complement strand
GCTCCATAATTTCCATAGTGGTTTTTACCCACTACAGATATTATAGAGCCGAAAATAAAAAAGCTTAGAAATCTTCTAAGCTTCTATTTTTAAAAACGAATCGCTTCACGTGTTTTCTCATATGAAGTTACAAAACGGTTTGTAACCCCCGGTTCAGCAACTTCCAAGGCTTGTGAAATTTTCTCAAATGATGCCTGGTAGTCAAACTCTTTTTCAAAAATTTCAAGCGCTTCGTTGAAAGCCTCTTGGATACGCTCATCGAATGAACGGTAACGGTTTGAGTATTGCAAGAGTTGCTCCGTCAAGGTTGCATATTGAACGATATCATAGGTTTCTGTTTCAAGTGCTTCCATATCATTTGTTACAATTTCAAGAATTCGTTTAACCGATTCAATATTCACTTGTGGTTGTTCTAACTCTGCCATCAGATCTTCTGTGTTATGACTTGCAGTAAAGAAAAGTTTCAAGAAACTTTGAGGAATACCTGGCAAGTTTCTCTTCTCCATGTAACGTTTGATAGTATGCAAACGGTTCACATAGACATTTGCTTTTTGGCGAGCATTGAGGTCGTCTTTTTCAATTTGCGCAAGTCGTTCGCTAACAGAGATTTGCTCATCCTCTATATCCTTGAGGTTGCTTTGAAGCATTTCCAACTGTTCTTCAAGAGCAGAGTAGGCTTGTGTTGACTCACCTTGATCCTCTGTCACTTCCATGATTGCCGTATCAAGTGCAGCCAATTCTGCTTGAAGACGACGAACATGATTACCATCACTTTCAGGAAGAAGGTAGGTTTTAGTCAAGCGTTCAAGATCTTGAACAAGCACCTGATTATTTTCTTTCAAGTGGTTGAGATAAGTTGGTAATGTCGAAAGAAGACTTTCAACTACTTTTTGAGCTGCAATTTCACGAGTGAAGATATCATAAAGTGCGTTGATTTCTTCTTGGATGCGATTATTTTCATACTCTGCATTGTCCAATTCCAACTGACGAATATTTTCTTGATTATTTTTCAAAGATTCATGCAAAAGTTGGAAACGAGACTCGATATCTGTTTCTGTAAAGTGGTAGTTGGCATCCAACAGCTTGCGATAACCTTCTTCCAAATCTGCCAATTGCTCTGGCAATTCCTTTGTCAAGGTTTCAACAAGAGCTGGAATTCGCTCAACGATGTGTGTCAAAGCGAGAATATGATTTTCAGTTGAATCAAGAATTGCTGCCGCTTCAACCGGGTCACCTGATGAATTTAGGGTAACAAATTGAGAGAATTCAGATTGGATGTTTTCCAATTGTTTCTCAATCTCAGGAAGGGCCTTACCATATTTCTCCGAATCTTCTGCAACGGTACGTTGAAGGGATTCAAACAAGTCCAAAGCATGAAGGACACGGCCACTATTCTTAGATTCTTGTTTTTCAAGTTCAGAAAGGGCATTGCGAATAGCTGCAATATCATCTTCAATCAAGCCGATTTGGCTCTCAATTTGATCAAGTTTGTGTGTTGCCTTAAAGAAACGGAAAGAATTGTTGTAGCTTTCAGCTTCAAAAAGATGATTCTCAATATCAGCAAATGAGTTTAGAGATAAATCAACCCATTTTTGATTCCATTCACGGAAGGTCACCTGACTTTGACCAATCAAGTGCATGTTTTTAACGGCTTCAACCTCATCATTTACAGGAAGGTTGTAGAGTTCTTCTTTTCTTTCTTCAAGGGCCGTTAATCTGCTTACATTACGCTTACGTAAAAAGATAGCTGTTACATAAGCTAAGATCAGAATGACTGCAATCGCAACCATTAGATAAATTAGTTGTCCATTAGACATATCAAACTCCTTTTATACTAGAAACAATCGTAATGATTATATCATATTTTTTAAACCAAGGGAACTATTTCCCACATTTTTTAGACGTCAAGTGTACTGTAAACAGCATTTTCTTCGATAAATTCGCGACGAGGTTCTACTCGATCTCCCATCAACATATCAAAGATTTTATCTGCTTCGGCAGCATCATCTACCGAAACACGCGCCATCAAGCGATGTTCAGGATCCATGGTTGTTTCCCACAATTGGTGGTCATCCATTTCTCCCAAACCTTTATAACGTTGGATGGTTGGTTTTGAACGCCCTTCACTGTGACGTGCTAAGGCTTCTTGGAGTTTAATTTCTTGATCTGCACCAGGTTGAATATATTCTTTAATCTCACTTCCAACTTTAACCCCATAAATCGGTGGTTGGGCAATGTAGACATAACCAGCCTCTAAGATTGGTTTCATATAGCGATAAATCAAGGTTAGCAGGAGTGTTCGAATGTGGGCTCCATCAACATCGGCATCGGTCATCAAAACGAGTTTTTGGTAACGAGCCTTAGTGACATCAAATTCTGCACCAAATCCTGTTCCCATGGCTGTGAAAAGGCTTCGAATTTCTTCGTTGGCAAGGATTTTATCCATGCTAGCTTTTTCAACGTTCAAGATCTTACCACGAATTGGAAGGATAGCCTGAAACTCACGGTTACGACCAGATTTGGCTGATCCACCAGCTGAGTCTCCTTCGACGATGAATAGTTCAGTTTCAGCAGGGTTGTTAGAAGAACAGTCTGCTAGTTTTCCTGGCAAATTGGAAATTTCTAAGCCAGATTTCTTGCGTGTGACTTCACGCGCACGCTTGGCAGCTACACGAGCCTTGGCAGCCAAGATTCCTTTTTCCACGATACGCTTGGCGATTTGTGGATTTTCCATGAGGAAATCAGAGAAGGCATCGCTGAAGAGGCGATTGGTAATCTTGACTACTTCACTATTCCCCAGTTTGGTCTTGGTTTGTCCTTCAAACTGCGGATTTGGATGCTTAACTGAGATAACTGCAGTCAAGCCTTCACGGACATCTTCCCCTGTTAGGTTGTCTTCATTGTCTTTTAGTAGCTTATTTTTGCGAGCATAGTCATTGATAACACGTGTCAGCGCTGTACGGAAACCTTGCTCATGCGTACCACCTTCATGGGTGTGAATGTTATTGGCGAAACTCATGACGTTTTCGTGGTAACCAGTTGTGTACTGCATGGCTACTTCAACTGTGATATCATCCATCTCACCGTCTGTGTAGATTGGTGTATCAAAGATCACATCCTTGTTCTCGTTGATATATTCAACATAGCTAGCAATCCCACCCTCATAGTGGTAATGTTTAGTCTGTTCGAGACCTTCACGCTTATCTGTGATGGAGATTTGAAGACCTCGGTTCAAAAAGGCTAGTTCTTGAATACGTTTGTTTAATTTTTCAAAGTCAAAAGTTGTTGTTTCTGTAAAAATCTCTGGATCTGGTGTGAAGTGAACTGTTGTTCCCGTTTTATCCGTATCTCCAACCACCTCAAGATCAGCAACAACATGACCACGACGGTATTCTTGGTAATGAATCTTACCGTTTTTATGAACATAAACATCTAGTTGAGTTGAGAGGGCATTTACTACTGATGAACCTACACCGTGCAATCCACCTGAAACCTTGTATCCGCCACCGCCGAATTTTCCTCCAGCGTGAAGGACTGTAAAAACGGTCTCAACAGCGGGACGTCCTGTTTTTCCCTGAATATCAACAGGAATTCCACGCCCATCATCCACAACAGTGATGGAATTATCAGGCTCTATAAAGACTTGGATGTGACTAGCAAATCCAGCTAGGGCTTCGTCAATTGAGTTGTCAACGATTTCCCATACTAGATGGTGAAGACCTTCTTTTGAAGTCGATCCAATATACATACCTGGACGCATACGAACAGCTTCAAGTCCCTCCAAAACTTGAATTTGACTGGCATCATAATCCTGTGCCTGTTGGTTTTTGATTTCTTCTGTCATTTTTTCCCTTTTCTTACATGTCTATTGCTTGTCTCAATGTCGCAACGTTATTAAAAAGATAAGCATCTAAGCCAGCAGCTTTACCTGCTTCTACATCAATATTTCTGTCACCAATGACCAAACCAGATGTAATATGATATTTATCACGTAAATAAATCATGGACTCAGGATCTGGTTTCCGTTTAAAGCCAGAACTGGCAGTCACAACCTCGGTGAAGTAGTTCGCTATCTGGGTCTTAGCAAGAAGTTCTAGCACTTGGTCATTTCGATGAGAAACTAAGAAATGGCGGCCACCCTTGTCCGAAATGTCTTTGAGTAATTCCGGAATTCCCTCAAACAAAACTGGATGTTCTAGCTCACGCGCTTCATTTTCTTTGTAGTTCTCTAAAAACCCCTCGATATCTGGTGCAAACTTTTTGATAGCAAAAGCTGTCGAAACCTTCAAGGCTTCGTAGACACAGTCGTGTTCTTGCTCTATTCCGTATTGGGCTAAGGTTTCTACAAAAGCTGCTGTAGAAGTCTCATAATTATCCAATAGGGTACCACCTAAATCCCATATGTAGTCGTGATATTTCATACCCTTCATTATACCATTTTTTTATGAAAAAAGCGATGATTTCCTAGATTTTTCCAAGTAAAAAACGAGAGCCGAACTCTCGTCTTACTGTTAATTTCCAAAGACATCCCGATAGAGCATGCCGTCTCGTAAACTTTCAGCATCTCCTCCCAATTGCTCTACCAACTCATAGGCAAAGGCAAGTGCGGTTGACGGTCCTCGGCTAGTTGTTAGATTGCCATCCACAACCACTGTTTGCTTTTGATAAATTCCATCACTGATGTTCTCCTGAACACCGTCATAACAGGTGAAGTGCTTGTCTTTCAGGATACCTGCTTGATGGAGGGCGATTGGAGCTGCACAGATGGCTGCAATTTTCTTTCCAGCTTGGTCAAAGGCTTTAATCTCAGAAATGAGGGCTGGATTATCCCGTAGGTGAGCTGAGCCTGGCATGCCACCTGGAAGAACTACTAAGTCATAGTCGGACAAATCACCATCAAAGATACGGTCGGCTTTTACCTGAATGCTATGTGATCCTGTCACCTGCTCTTCAAATCCTACCATATCACATGAAATGTTTGCTCGACGCAAGACATCAACTACTGTCAAGGCTTCAATTTCTTCAAAACTCTGGGCTAAAATAACTGCTACTTTTGCCATAGTGGCCTCCTTATTTGATTTGTTTTAGGACGACTTTCTTTCGTTTGAATGGAACTTTTCCACTTTTCTCCTCCGCTAGGTTGGTCTGGTAACTCATAGATAAGAGGAGACCGACACCAATGAGGTTGCTAATAATTGCGGATCCCCCTTGAGAAATAAATGGCAGAGGAATCCCTGTCAAAGGAAGTAAGCCTGTCACGGCACCGATATTTTCAAAGATATGGAAGAGCAACATCATGATAAAACCAGTCGAAATATAGGTGTAAAACTGGTTGTTTGACTTAAGTGTAATCTTCAACATCCGATAAATAAGAAGCAAGTACAGGGCAACCACAAAGACTGAACCAATAAAGCCAAAGTCTTCTGCAATTACGGTGAAAATCATATCACTTTCGCGTACTGGAATGAGGAGATTGGACACATTAAAACCTTGTCCAAACAAGCCACCACTTCCAATCGCAATTTGTCCCTGCGCCTGTTGATAAGTCGTGGTTTGCGCAAAGTCAAAGGGATTGAGCCAAGCCAAGATGCGGTTGATCTGGTAGGTTGGCATTCCAATCTGATGCAAGAAGGCACGTCCATCCTTGCTTATAAAGATGGCCATAAAACCTGCAACTGCAGTCACTCCTGTCGCAAAAACAGGAATGATAATCTTCCACGAAACACCTGAAAGGAGAACCATACCGGAAAAAATAGCTACAAAGACCAAGGCAGTCCCTAAGTCACTTTGTAGGGCTAAGAGGATCAAGACTGGTATGGTAAAGGCGATCATCCAACCAATCAATAGAAAATCCAAGGGAATAGTTCGTCGCCATTCCTTGTGTTTTTGAGTGAATCTTACAATGGCTCGAGCCAACATCAAGATATAGGAAATCTTCATGAACTCCGATGGCTGGAAAAGTGTCGTTCCACCAATCGATACCCAGTTCTTGGCACCTGTTGACGCTACAAGATTTGGATTGTAGAAAACAAGAGGTAGGACCATCAAAGCTAGCCCTAGACCATAAAGATAGGGAGTCACCTTCCATAAAAACTCGGTATTAAAGAACATGACCACAAATCCAATGACAAGACCCAAGGCAATCCAAGCGATTTGCTGACCTAGAATTGGAAGTACATTATTGGGATAGTCATGACTAACTGCTATATAAATGGCCACTACTCCAATCACCAGTAAACAAAACACTGGTAGGAGGAGGCTATAATCGACTCGAGAGTCGAAGGAACGTTTCATATTTTTTACCTTTTCTCTTTCTTGGATTTTTCTTTCATTCTATTGCGACGGGATTGGAGAAAATCAGCTACAGCAGGCTCTAGCTGTTCTCTAGAAAGAACCTGAACAGCCCTTTCTTTTGACAAGGCCTGAGCGATTTGTTTGCCGTAACGCTTGCTGACGACACGACTGTCTAAGATTACAGCAACCGAACCTTGATTAGATCGTCTAACAGTACGGCCCAGGGCTTGTTTTAGTCGAATGATCGCCATCGGCAACTGATAATCATAGAAAGGATTTTTCCCTTCTTGGCGCAGTTCCTGGTTTAATTTTTTGGTTAAAGGTTCTTGGGGATTTTGGAAAGGCAATCTCGGAATCACTTGAATCACGCAAGGATGGGTTGAAAAATCAACTCCTTCCCAGAAACTACCTGTTCCGAGCAAGATCTGGCGCTCACCTTTTTCAAAACGTTTTTTCAGTTGGCTTGGTTCCCCATTTTTATACTGAGCTAGATGCGGTTGGTCGAGCAGGTCCGAAACTGCCAGCAACATTTCTTTTGAGGTAAACAAGACCAATAAGGGTTCTTGAAAGGCTTGTAAGCTTCGAATGACAGAAGCCACTTCACTAGCATAGTCAAAAGGCGAAACTTCTGTCACAAGAGGAAAGTCATTGACTAGAAAGACTTCTTGTTGCTCCTGTTTTGCTACATCAAGTCTAACAAGCGGAGCATCTGAAAATCCCAATAAATCTGCTAGGGAAACCCGATTGCTGATTTCAAGAGTGGCAGATACTCCTAGGAGCGTACAATCTTCTGGCAATAAATCTGCTAGTATAAAGCGGCCTTTTTTGCTTGAACAAACCAAGACATCCTTGATCAACTTCTCAGTTGCAGCAAGCCAAAATTCACGATCCGACGTGAAAAAGTTTGCAATTTCTTTATACTCTGGAAGAGCTAGCTCCGAAAAATGTTGGCGCAACTGTTCGAGAGAATCCAACCACTTTCCATCCTTAAGACCTGACTGATAGTGCTCCATCAAGTAACGACATTCAAAGCCAATACTCTCAAGCAAGCGTTTCTGAACCAAATCCTCCACTGACTCTAAGGACTCTTCAATTTGAGTTACAAGATCCTCAAGGCGATAAGCCTGCTGGGCTAGATTTTCGAGAGCTAGCAGCATTTTTTGAGCTTCATCCAAAATTACCAAACGGTTGTCGACAAACTCTGGATTGTCTTCCAAACGAGTGACCAGATAGGCATGATTGGTCAGAAGAACACGACTGGTCTTGGCCTTTTCCTGCCCTCGTTTCCAAAAATCCTCCGTAGCAAATAAACTTTTCTTTGAAAGCTTACCATCGTGGACTAGTTCCGGCAGAAAGTGCTGATAGCGATAAAGTTGCCCGATTTCGTCCAAATCACCAGTATCTGTCTCCGTTAGCCAGATGAGCAGTTGCATTTTAAAGCGTGTGAAGAGGCGATTGGACTCCGGTCGATGGAGGACTTGGTGAAAAGCATCCAATTTCAAGTAATTTTGAGGCCCCTTGAGACTATGAATCTCCAGATGGAAGACCTCTTTTAAGCGCTGACCTTCTTCTTGCATGATTTGATTTTGAAGAATTTTGGTCGGAACACTCACTAGGATACCTGCTTGACTCTCCAAGTTCAAAGCAGGGAGGAGATAACCATAAGTCTTGCCCAGTCCCGTTTGAGCTTGGATAAAGGATGCCTGGTGTTCTTCCAATAATTGCTCAATCTTCTCCGCAAATTCCAGCTGTTGTGGACGCTCCTCCAGCCCCAATAAAGAAATGTTTTTAGCAAAGTCTTTGGATAACTTTCGTGGGACTAAGGCTTTGCTTTCCTTTCTGAGGAAAAGCCCATGAAGCTCCATCAAGTCTGGCGAAGATAAGAGAGATTGTTGCTGATAGACCTCCTCAATCACCAGATAACTTTCATAGAGAAGGTTGTCTGCAAGGTTTAACAAGCTTTCTAAGAGCCCTTTAGGTAGCTCAAAAAGTTTTTGACGCATGTAAAGCAAGAGTTCAGCTGTTGCTTGAGCATCTGACAGGGCAGTATGGGCATGTTCCAGCTCAATGCCCAACTCTTGACAAAGGATACCTAAGTTATACTTTTCAAACTGAGGATACAGAACTTGGGCAAGCTCAACTGTATCCACCCGAGGTGTGCGCAATTCATATCCTTCAAAAAAGAGAAATTCTGCAAGAAGGTTGGCATCAAACTGTACATTATGCGCAACAAAAATACCGTCCTTAACCAATTCAAAAATTTTTCCGGCCACCTGAGAAAACTCTGGTGCCGCAGCCAAACGCTGATCGGTCAGACCCGTTAATTCTTTGATATGAGAATCCAAGGGTTCGTGAGGATTGACATCAGTCGCATACTGATCAATGATTTCACCATTCTCAATCACCACAATGCCTACTTGAATAATTTTTGCCTTGCTTCCGGTGCTGGTCGCCTCTAAATCAACGACCACATACCGATCATTTCTCGCATTCATCATTAAAAATTATATCAAAAAAAGCATGATTTGACACCCCTCAACTTTGATAACAATCTCACTTTCCTTGTGAGTTTGAGTAAAAACCCAGACCTCAAAAGTGAGAATTTCACGCAAGTTCAGCAGTTGATTCCTGATTCTGAGGTATTTGAAAACCTTATCAGCATAGTTACATCAACATAAAAAGACAACTAAGATATTAGCTGCCTTTTTGAGATATTTTTTTCATTGTTTTTGGGAGTAGCTTGCTAATTTCTGTTGGCAAGACAAGGTAGTTTTCTTGAGCTAGTTCTTGCGCGATAACTGAATGAAGGTAAGTCGCTACCACCACTCTTTCATAGAGGCTGACTTGGTGAAACTGACCTGTAAATCCTGCAATCATCCCAGCCAGAGTATCTCCCATTCCACCAGTTGCTTGATAGGGGCCTCCAACCTCCAGTTGATAGTATTCAGGTTTGCCTGCTTGCCAGATACGAGTCGCAGGACCCTTCTCGATAAGAATCGTTTCTTGAGGAAAAGCTGAAAGAGCCCTAGCAGTCGTCTCTGTATTTTGATCGTCCAGAACTATACCAGACAGTCTTTCCCATTCCTTTTGGTGGGGGGTTAGGATGAGCTGACTAGATGGGAATGTCAAATGAGCTTTTGCTAGGATGCCCAAAGCACCGCCGTCTACAATCAAAATCTGGTCTTTTCTAAGGCTGTCACAGACCCGTTTTACGAGTTCTTCTCCGAATGCATCCTCTCGCAAACCCGGACCTAACAAGACAACTTCTGCCTTTTCCAACTGTTCTTTTAACAATTGCTGGTCTTGAAGAGAAAATGCCATGGCCTCCGGTAAATGACTGTGCAGAGCCGGAATATTCTCCTTATCCGTGCCAACAGTCACCAAACCTGCCCCACCTTTGACAGCTGCAATAGCTGACATGATGATAGCTCCCCCATAAGGATAGGTCTCACCAAGCAAGAGCAGGCGACCGTAATCTCCCTTATTGCTGTGACGACAACGTTCAATAATGACTTTTTCTAATAAATCTTGATCAATCACTTTCATCGTTTTTTCCTCTCACTCCATTATACTAAAAAAGGAGGCTTTATCCTCCTTCTACACTATTTTCCCTTAAATTCCGCAAAGGTCTGTAAGATTTTAGCAGCAACTGCTGGAGAAGGAGCTCCTTTTATCTCTAACGTGTCATCTGCATATGGAGTAAGACCAGCAAAATCTCCTATCTGGACTGAATAGATCGACGTTTTAAACAGTTCAATATCGTTTTGGTCATTTCCAAAAGCGATGAAGTTCTCCCCACATAACTTTTCAACAGTTGTCGCCTTATGAGTATCCAAGGGATTAACATAAAGGCACTTTTCATGCGCATGATAAGACAGATGAGCCTGTCCTATTCTTTCTAGCTGACCAAGCAGATCATCAAGCAAATTCTCATGGTCACCCATATAAACGACTACCTTAATCGGAGTCCCTAAGTCCTCAAGTTTCTGATGACGAGCCACCTTTAGGGGATCCACACTGGAAATAAATGGAATCTTCTCTACAATCTGACCGCTATAGTCAAAGCAATCATCTGCAAAAAAGGGAGATTGTAGGTCTGGCAATAATCCACTAGCGCATGATAAACTCTAGCATCGAGATTCCTTTCGAAGATAGCCTTCCCTAGATGATAGGCTACGCCACCATTCAACCCTATGACCAAGCGCTGACTGAGTTCAGAACCTAATAAACCCAAGCAATCCCGATAAGAGCGGGCTGAGGCAAACACAAGCTCATGCCCATAATCTTCAGCCTTTAAAAGAACCTGCTTAATCTCTTCATCTATGGTCATATAGTCAAAAGATAGCGTTCCATCTAGGTCAAATACGAATTTCATCTTCCTAGTCCTTGTTTAGTGTTCGAAGCGCTGCCTGATAGGTTTGCTCCATTAGCATGGTAATCGTCATAGGACCAACTCCACCCGGCACAGGTGTGATGTGGCTAGCAAGTGGTGCAACAGCATCATAATCAACATCTCCACAAAGCTTGCCATTTTCATCTCGGTTCATCCCAACGTCAATGACAACCGCTCCTGGTTTGACAAAGTCAGCTGTCACAAACTTAGCACGACCGATTGCAACCACAAGAATATCCGCCTTAGCAGCCACCTTGGCAAGATGATGGGTGCGTGAGTGGGTCAAAGTCACAGTCGCATTCTTAGCCAAAAGAAGCTGAGCCATTGGTTTCCCAACGATATTTGAGCGACCGATAACAACCGCATTTTTACCTTCTAGATCAATCCCATATTCATGAAACATTTCCATAATTCCTGCAGGTGTCGAAGGAATCATAACTGGATGACCAGACCAGAGGCGACCCATGTTTAGGGGATGGAAACCATCCACGTCTTTTTCGGGGTCAATGGCTAATAAAACTGCCTCTTCATCGATATGTTTGGGTAAAGGTAACTGGACCAAAATCCCATGCCAAGCTGGATCTTGATTGTATTTGGCAATCAAGTCTAACAATTCCGCTTGGGTAATAGTCTCTGGAACTCGCTTTACTTCACTACGGAAGCCAGCAGCGAGAGCTGACCGTTCCTTATTGCGAACGTAGACTTGGCTGCCAGGATTGTCCCCCACCAAAATCACTACCAATCCTGGAACTAGACCTGTTTCTTCTTTTAGTTTAGCCGTCTTCTCAGCCAACTGTCCTTGTAACTTAGCCGCAAGAGCCTTCCCATCAATAATCTGTGCCATATCTCTTCTCTTTTCTATCAAATATCCTCTATTATATCAAAAAATAACTCGCCATTCTAACACTTCTTGCCTAATGGACCTTATAGTCAAAAACTATAAGAAAAAGCCCTTGTCGAGCTTTTATGCCTATTTATACTAGGTAAATCTGTCATGCTTTCTTTTTGACTTTTGGAGCCGGTAAGACTTCATACATATCCTTAATTAATCTCGTTAGAAATGACTTATCTTCAATGTCTTCTATCAAAATCATCTCCTTAGCCCCTTCATAAGGACGTTCAAGCCTAGTCTGTCCCAGTTGATCCATGACCAGCTTCACAGGCTTCAGTAACAGACGATTATCATAGATTCCCCCAATAATCTTCCCACGATAATAAAGAATATATTCTCCCATCATTGGACGATAACTCATCTCCTCTAGCTCTGATAGCTGTTCGAGAATAAAATCTAAATATTCTTTACTGGAAGCCATGATGCCTACTCCATTTCTTCTAAAAATAAGGTCTTACAAAACCTTACTCAAAAATTCCTTGGTCCGTTCTTCTTTTGTTTGATCGAAAATCTCCTCAGGCGTTCCATCTTCGACAACAACCCCATCCGCCATAAAGATAACACGGTCTGCTACCTCACGCGCAAAGCCCATTTCATGAGTCACAATCACCATGGTCATCCCTGATTTAGCGAGGTCTTGCATAACAGCTAGAACTTCTCCAACCATCTCAGGGTCTAGGGCTGAAGTCGGCTCATCAAAGAGCAAAACATCTGGTTCCATAGCAAGTCCACGTGCAATGGCAATCCGTTGTTGCTGACCACCTGACAAACTCTGTGGATAAGCCGTCGCCTTGTCTGGCAAGCCAACTTTTTCTAACAGTTCCTGTGCTCTTTTCTCCGCAACTTCCTTGCTTTCACCTTTGGTTTTAATTGGTGACAAAGTGATATTTTCCATCACTGTCATATTGGGAAAGAGGTTGAATTGTTGGAATACCATACCCATCTTTTCACGCATAGCAAAAAGGTCATTTTTCTTATCCGTAATATCGACTCCTTCAAAGATAGCCTTGCCTTTACTTGCTTCTTCAAGGAGATTCATCGAACGAAGGAGGGTTGATTTCCCGCTCCCTGACGGACCGATAATGACCACAACTTCTCCTCGTTTAATCTCAAGGTTGATGCCTTTTAAAACTTCATTTTTCCCAAAAGACTTATGTAGTTCTTCAATTCTAATCAAGGTTTCTGTCATTATTTCTTGTCTCCTTGTCCAATATGTTTTTCAAATGCTTTCAACGCCACTGTCAAAACAGAGGTCATAATCAAATAGTAAAAGGCTGCAAATAAAAGGGGAGTCAACGGTAAATAAGTTGTTGTTGCTACTGTCGTTGCACCATTCCACAACTCCATCACCCCAATCGCCGACAAGAGGGAACTATCCTTGATAATGGTGATAAATTCATTTCCCAGAGCTGGAAGAATATTTTTGATAGCTTGTGGCAAAATGACATAACGTATAGCATTTTTCGGACGAATACCAAGAGAGTAAGCGGCCTCTAACTGCCCTTTAGGAACCGCATTGATCCCCGCACGAACAGTTTCTGAAACGTAAGCTCCACTGTTCATAGAAATAATCAGAATACCAGGAATCAAACGAGAAAGATCAACTCCTAAAATTCCCACTTGGATAGTCGGAGCATTGATATGCATAAGAGCAAAGGCAATCATTATTTGAACCATCATCGGCGTCCCACGGAAGATCCAAACATACACATTTGCAAACCAAACGAGCGGTTTAAAGCGTGAACGTTGGGCAAAGGCCAGTAACACACCTATAATGGTCCCTAAGCAGACAACAAGGATAGAAATCAATACGGTAATCAGAGCACCATAGTTAAAATATGGTAAATACTTTGGTAAAAAAGAAAAATTCATATTCAATCAACTTTCTATGTATTGGGTTGTATTATTATAACATGAATTGAATTAAAATGCAATCCTTTTTCCCCTAATTTTAACAATTAACTTGATAGAATAGAGAAATAGAGAGAAATCACAGTTTTTTTCTAGTCAACTACCTCTTGTTTATGGTAAAATAGAAACGATAAGAAATGGAGGAGAATCAAAATGGAATCACATTTGGTTAGAATCATTAACCGCCTAGAAGCAATGACAAAAGATGGTGGAAATCTAAAACGTAATTTTGAACGTGAAGGTGTTGTTGTCGCAGAAGTTGCATACAGCCACGACGAAGAAAACGGATCACTCTTCACCCTTCGCGATGTAGAAGCTCGTGAAACTTATACCTTTGATAGCATTGATTTGATTGCAATGGAGATCTACGAACTCCTTTACTAATATAAAAACAACGGGCAGAAAGGCCCGATGAATGAGAATCCTTTTTGTCACCACAAATGGGATTTTTTCTTACCTTCAATGTCGCTGGATTCTCCATAAATCCTTCTTTTAAAAACGACCACTTCCCAATCTTTTTACTTGCTTTACACCTTAATCATGCTATAATGAGAGTATAAAACTTTGACTATTCTTGACCTTTTTCTTAGACCAAGAATAAGAATGAAATGAGGTAGATGTATGCTCTGTCAAAACTGTAAAATTAACGACTCAACAATTCATCTGTATACCAATATCAATGGACAGCAAAAGCAAATTGATCTCTGTCAAAATTGCTATAAAATTATCAAAACAGATCCAAATAATACCCTCTTTAAAGGAATGACTGACTTAAATAATCATGACTTTGATCCGTTTGGCGATTTTTTCAATGATTTGAACAATTTCAAACCTTCTTCTAATAACGTCCCTCCAACTCAATCTGGTGGGGGATACGGAGGAAACGGTGGTTATGGTCCTCAAAACCGCGGCCCACTTCAAACACCTCCTAGCCAAGAAAGAGGACTCCTTGAGGAATATGGTATCAATATTACTGAGATTGCTCGTCGGGGAGATATTGACCCTGTTATCGGTCGAGATGAGGAGATTATCCGCGTTATCGAAATCCTCAACCGTCGAACCAAGAACAACCCTGTCCTTATCGGAGAACCAGGTGTTGGTAAAACAGCCGTTGTTGAAGGTCTAGCTCAGAAGATTGTCGATGGCGATGTTCCCCATAAACTCCAAGGCAAGCAGGTCATCCGTCTGGATGTGGTTAGCCTAGTTCAAGGAACAGGGATCCGAGGCCAATTTGAGGAACGTATGCAAAAACTCATGGAAGAAATTCGCAAACGCGAGGACATCATCCTCTTTATCGACGAAATTCATGAAATTGTTGGTGCAGGGTCAGCAGGTGATGGCAATATGGATGCTGGCAATATCCTGAAACCTGCCCTTGCCCGTGGTGAATTGCAACTGGTCGGAGCCACTACTCTCAATGAATACCGCATCATTGAAAAAGATGCTGCTCTAGAGCGCCGTATGCAGCCTGTCAAGGTAGATGAACCAACTGTCGAAGAAACCATTATCATCCTTAAAGGTGTTCAAAAGAAATACGAAGACTACCATCACGTCAAGTATACTGATGCTGCCATCGAAGCTGCTGCAAATCTTTCCAACCGCTACATCCAAGATCGCTTCTTGCCAGACAAGGCTATTGACCTGTTGGACGAAGCTGGTTCAAAGATGAATCTAACGCTGAATTTTGTTGACCCTAAAGTGATTGATCAGCGCTTGATTGAGGCTGAAAATCTCAAGGCTCAAGCTACTCGAAAGGAAGACTTTGAAAAGGCTGCTTATTTCCGCGATCAGATTGCCAAGTATAAGGAAATGCAGAAAAACAAGGTGACCGATCAGGATACTCCAATCATCAGCGAGAAAACTATTGAACATATCATTGAGCAGAAAACCAATATTCCTGTCGGAGAACTCAAAGAAAAAGAACAGTCTCAGCTTATCCATCTAGCAGACGACCTCAAAGCTCATGTCATTGGTCAAGATGAAGCTGTCGATAAGATTGCCAAGGCCATCCGTCGTAATCGTGTTGGACTTGGAACCCCTAACCGCCCAATCGGAAGTTTCCTCTTTGTCGGACCAACTGGTGTCGGTAAGACAGAACTCTCTAAACAACTAGCCATTGAGCTCTTTGGTTCTGCTGACAGCATGATTCGCTTTGATATGAGTGAATACATGGAAAAACACAGTGTAGCTAAATTAGTCGGTGCCCCTCCAGGTTATGTTGGCTATGATGAAGCTGGTCAGTTAACGGAAAAAGTTCGTCGCAATCCTTACTCACTCATCCTTCTCGATGAAGTTGAAAAAGCCCATCCAGATGTGATGCACATGTTCCTTCAAGTCTTGGACGATGGTCGTTTGACAGATGGGCAAGGGCGTACAGTTAGCTTTAAGGATGCTATCATTATCATGACCTCAAATGCGGGTACTGGTAAGGCCGAAGCCAGCGTTGGTTTTGGAGCTGCTCGTGAAGGACGTACCAACTCTGTTCTCGGTGAACTCGGTAACTTCTTTAGCCCTGAATTTATGAACCGTTTTGATGGCATCATCGAATTTAAACCTCTCAGCAAGGACAACCTTCTCCAAATCGTCGAACTCATGCTAGCGGATGTCAATAAACGCCTCTCTAGCAACAATATCCACCTCGATGTGACAGACAAGGTCAAGGAAAAGTTGGTTGACTTAGGTTATGATCCAAAAATGGGAGCACGCCCACTCCGCCGTACTATTCAAGACCATATCGAGGATGCCATCACTGACTACTACCTTGAGAACCCAAGTGAAAAAGACCTCAAGGCAGTCATGACAAGCAATGGCAATATTCAAATCAAATCTGCCAAAAAAACTGAGAAAACAGAAGAGATTGCTTCTGAAATAGAAGAATAAACCTCATAAAAAGAACAGGAAACAAGATTTCCTGTTCTTTTTTTAATTCTCTTCTTGAACTTGATAACGAAGAATTGTTTTTAATTTGCTTGGCTCCGTTCGATGAAGATTAGTGAGATAAATTTCTCGGTGGACTTCCGAAGTTCTTTTGAGTTTATGAAGTTGACAAAAATGCTCCATCTCTTCAAAAGTCTCATTTTCAGTATCAAAAGGTCCTACATGAAGCATAGCAAGGCTTTGGCCTTCTTCTATCATTTCAAAACGAATAGCTTCATAGAGAATATTTGGCTTCTTGATTTTGACCTCGTTCAGAGCTACCTCAAATAGTTCTCGCTTAATAAAATCGGGTTGCCCAATCATAATACTATAAGAAAGCTCACTTTTTACCAGTTCTCCCTCCTTCTCCTTTTTCCATACACCTTCTAAAGGAAATACAGTAAAATCAGTGTAAACCTCATCCAAAGGTTCTTTTTCATACTTCATCTTTATCGAATAGGCCAATGCATACAAGGCCCCTACGCGTTCTGAAAAATCTTCTTGATTTGGATCACCTTTACCATCGATCACGATATAGGATTGACCTGATACCTGCAGGATGCTGGGCCTAGCTTTCACTTGATAAAGATCTTTTGCTTCTTTTCTCCATTCGTATTTCATTTGGTTCTTCTCCTTTCTATCTCTAGTATAGCACCAAAACCCCGACATCTTTTGTCAAGGTTTGTAAAGTTTTTGGATTTTTTCTAATCTAGAAAGCAATTCCTTCTTCAGATGATTGGGGGCGAGTATTTCTACCCCATCTAGATAAGACAGGAGGTAAGTATACAGACTTTCATGCTCTGGTAGGACTGTCTTGACATAATAACACCCATCTTTCCCCAAGCTAATCTCATCTTCTGAAAAATCTTCATAAACCCGGAAAGCAAGCTTGGGACTAAACTTCAAGGAAACTTCGATTTGATATGCCACTTGATCTGAACCATCAACCCAATCCATCACATTTTTCTGCTTCACAGTTTCAGTTGTTAGGTGATAATTCCTAATTCTAGACAATTTGAAAAAACGCCACTCTTCTTTCAAACAACAGTAGGCATGAAGGTACCAATCTCTCTTTTTAAATACGAGTTTAAATGGTTCGACTGTACGAATCGTTTTCTGACCACACCCACCTAGATAAGTAATCACCAGTTGCCTTTTCTCTAGAATAGCATGTTTGATGTTATCAAATAATTCTTTTTGACCTTCTCGCTTCCTCCAGTCAGTCAAGTCTACTTCTATCCAAGGGCTAGTAGAAACTTGAAAAATAGATTCCAACTTTTCAAGTAACAGATCTTGCCTGTCATTTGTCAGGGCTTGAATTCCTTGCAAAGCTGATAGAAGTTCTAATTTTTCATCCTCCGATACGAGAGTACGATCCAGAACAAAGTCCTTCATTAAAAAGATTCCGCCTGACTTCCCAGGTATCGAATATAGAGGAATCCCCGCCATACTCAACCGCTCAATATCACGATAAATCGTTCGTACAGATACTTCAAATAATCGGGCTAATTCAGGAGCCGTTGTACTACCTTTTTCTAAAAATAGATATAGGATACGAAATAGTCTTGATTCTGCCATAAAATCACCTCTCTTTTATTATACCAGTTATAGTACTAGGTCTAGAAAGTTTAACGAGACAAATATTAATCCAAACAAAGTAGCTTTTTCTGCACAAGTTCGTTGGTTTATTCTTGACAGCTTGCCCCTCGTCCATTATGATAATAATAAAGATACTAGAGAATGAGGAAAATGCAATGGCAAACCCAACTTTTGGTGAAAAAAAGAGAATGTGACCTACCAGCCCCGCTATGGTGTGTACGCAGTTATTCCGGATGCGGAGAAAAAACAAATTGTCTTAGTTCAAGCTCCTAATGGTGCTTGGTTCTTGCCAGGTGGAGAAATTGAAGCAGGCGAAGATCGTCAAGAAGCACTAAAAAGAGAACTAATCGAAGAACTTGGCTTTACAGCTGAAATTGGAACCTATTATGGGCAAGCTGATGAGTATTTCTACTCTCGCCACCGTGATACCTACTACTACAATCCAGCGTATCTCTATGAAGCTATTTCTTTCAAAGAAGCACAAAAACCATTGGAAGATTTTAATCATATTGCTTGGTTCCCTATTGACGAGGCTATTGAAAAGCTCAAACGTGGTAGCCATAAATGGGGAATTGAAGCTTGGAAAATCCAGCATGGAATTGGCTAAAATACACGATTTTATCCCAAAAGTGCTATAATAGAGTTAGAAAATCGGAGGAACTGTTATGAAGCTTATCAACACGACTAATTCACACTCGCAACTTGTTAAAAGCCAATTAGAAAGCACAGACGCAACTCTTGTCGAGGTCTATTCTGCTGGAAACACAGATGTAGTTTTCACGCAAGCCCCGCTTCACTATGAAATCCTCATTTCCAACAAACACCGAGCTATTCGTGAACCTGAAATCGAAACCATCCAAGACTTCTTCTTGAAACGTAAAATCGATAAAGAAAGCATTGATGAAGCCAATATCAAGACGCTTTATTCAGATAAATTGATTGAGATTTCAATCCCTATAAAATAAGAAGACCAGCCAAAAGCTGGTTTTCTTTTGCAAAAAAGATTGGTAGTTGTATACTACCAATCTTTTTTATTTCACAGCTTCTTTCAAAGCGTCTACCTTGTCCAAACGTTCCCATGGAAGGTCAATATCTGTACGTCCCATGTGCCCATAAGCCGCTGTTTGACGGTAAATTGGACGTTTGAGATCCAGCATTTGGATAATTCCTGCAGGGCGAAGGTCAAAGATTTGACGCGCTGCTTTTTCAAGCTTGCTTTCAGCTACCGTTCCAGTACCAAAAGTATCGATACGAACAGAAACAGGTTGCGCTACCCCGATAGCGTAGGCCAATTGCACTTCTGTCTTCTTAGCAAGGCCTGCTGCAACGATGTTCTTGGCAATGTAGCGAGCTGCATAAGAGGCTGAACGGTCCACCTTCGTCGCATCCTTACCAGAGAAGGCACCTCCACCATGACGAGAGTAGCCACCATAGGTATCCACGATGATCTTACGACCAGTCAAGCCTGAGTCCCCTTGAGGTCCACCGATTACAAAGCGACCAGTTGGATTGATGAAAAATTTTGTCTGCTCATCCAAGTAAGAAGCTGGAATAACTTCCTTGATAACTTTGCTAATCACATCATTGTGAATTTGTTCATTGCTAACTTCTGGGTCGTGCTGAGTTGAAATAACGACTGTATCCACACGTACTGGACGATCATTTTCATCATACTCAACCGTAACTTGTGATTTAGCATCTGGACGAAGGTAACTGATTTCACCAGACTTACGAAGTTCTGCCAAACGACGAACCAACTTGTGGCTAAGCGAGATTGGCAAAGGCATGAGTTCTTCTGTCTCATCCACTGCAAACCCAAACATGAGACCTTGGTCTCCAGCACCAATCAAGTCCAATGGATCTTGATCTGCATTTCCACGAACTTCCAAGGCTTCGTTAACACCTTGGGCGATATCTGGTGACTGCTCAACAAGTGACGGATGAACTCCAACCGTCTCCGCAGAAAAACCATACTCTGTATTGGTATAACCAATCTCTGCAATGGTATCACGAACCACTCGGTTAATATCTACATAAGCATGTGTAGATATTTCACCAAAAACATGAACCGAACCTGTGTATACAGCTGTCTCGGCAGCAACGTGCGCATCTGGATCTTTAGCTAAAATAGCATCCAAAATCGCATCTGAAATTTGGTCTGCAATCTTATCCGGATGCCCCTCAGATACAGATTCAGACGTGAATAATTTACGTTCTGACATAAAAATGTCCCCCCTTAAAAAATATTGTTATAGAGTTACAAAGTACTGATAGGAAAACTACTAGTAATGAATACCTACCACCTTATCGGGACTATATAACCTTATCATTATACCACTTTTTACTTTTTTTTTGCAGTATTTTCTCGAAATCGAAAAAAGAACCTTATGGCTCTTTTCTCGTCATAAAAATTCGGATTGTACTCCTTAATACAGAAGGTCATACCTATGCTTATCTGCATACTTTGTTTACAAACTACCTATTTTTTTATCACAATGTTCTTACAAACAATCTTCCAGTTAGGCTTACTGTTCCTTAGACTTTCTATTGCTTACAGTTAAGCCAAGTCCAGCCATTAGGAGGCCAAGTCCCACAATACCATAGTTCGCTGTATCATTACTTCCTGTATCAGGGAGTTTCGCCACTTCTTTTTTATAAGCTGTAGCTACTGGAACTGTGGTAGTTGGAGTCGCACTTCCTGTCTGAGCAACAGGTAGTGTTGTACGACGTTCTAGGTAAAATTGGTAATTATCTTTCGTTACCTTATAATTGTGTCCTTCAGTCACAGTTTCAACAATCAAAGACGCCACATCTTTAGTCAAGGTATCTCCAAATTGCTCACTGAAATCCAAAATTCTATTATCATTAGTAAAACCTTTGTAATATTTTTGGTAAAGACTTGAGGTTGCTACAATTCTCTCAATACCATTTGCATTTAATGTTGCAATTGTGTCTGCAATCGTTGGAATTGACGGATGCTCCTTAATTGGATAATCAGATAATAGGACAGCAAACCTTTTATTTTTAGGTGATTTTGACCAATCATATGTCGAAACAATTTGATTGAGTGCAGGTGTCGACGTTTCTTTTGGATCGCCTCCATTAGCAAGTTCAATTGCAGCGAGCGCTTTTTTTAGTTCGTCTGGATTAGATGTGAAATAAGAGTCACCAAACTTAGTTAGAATTGTACCTTCATCAGTTAAATTATATGTGCGGCCATAAAGCTCATCGCTAAATGTAGCTAAACCAAAGCGTGCAGCTACCCCATTATTCGCGAGATTATCGACAAATTTATTGACATTATCTCTTACAGTATCAATATTACTCTTCATTGATAAAGAACGGTCAACAACAAATACGATATCTGCTGATCCTGATTTGGAAATCGTTTTTGTATCTTTTATCATCTCTACGGACGTAGTTTTATCAACACGTTCATATTGGGTATAAGAATTTCCATCTTCATCTTTGCCGCTCACTGTACTCTCAGTTGTTTCAGTCTTTGGAGCAGGAAGTTCTTCGCTTTTTACAGGTGCCACTTCTGTCTTTGTCACTTCGACTGTTGCAGTTTCTTCATGAATCTTTTGATCACTTTCTTGGCGTTCTTTCACGTCAATAGGTGAAACCTTCTTAGAAACATCAACAAGCTCTCCAGGTTTTGCATCTGATTGGTTAACGACTGGTTTCGCCTCATCGGCTTTTATTTCTGCTACAGCAGCTTCGACTGCTGACTTACTTGCTTCAGTTTTCTTTACTGTTTCAGTTGCAGCAGATTCCGGTTTTGTTGTTTCATCTGCAGACACTTGTCCAACCTGAGCAAAAGCAAACAAAATTGCTACAGAAGCCAACCCAACTTTCATTTTACGGAATGAAAAACGTTGTTGTTTCATAAATGATTTATCCATAGAAGTCCCCTTTTCTTTTCACGGATCAAATGATATAATCCGATTGTTTTATAGTATGATAACACAATTTTGTATAGTTTTCAATTTTTTTCCTTACGATTTCAATAAAATATTGGTCTAAAAAAAGTTTTAAAGCAATTACTGTTTTATAAATCAAATTATTTAAAATATATAATTATTATCTCCTTTGAATATTTCCGGAAATAAAAACACAGTAGAATCAGGTGATTCTACTGTGTTTTTAGAATGTTTGACGTTTGGCTTTTCGCTCAGCACGCCCACGTGCGCGATTTTCAGCACGCTTGGTTTTGCGGCGTTTTTCATCCACCGCCCATTGAATCTTCTTCTTATAGCCAGGTTTGACTTTTTTCTTTTTCTTTTTCTTTTTAACCAAGCCAATCATTTCAATATCAAGCTTATCCTGCTTCTTTTCACGATTAGCACGACGATCACGGTCATAGGTATCTTGAAACTCTCCGTCTTTGACCATCTTAGGAGTAAACTTGATCCCTAATTTCTCCAACTCACGGATATCCGAGTCATCACTAGGCTGGTAAAGGGTAATCGCTGTACCAGGCAGTCCGTTGCGCCCAGTTCGTCCAACACGGTGAACAAAGAAAGACAAGTCTTGCGGAATGGCATCATTGATAACATGGCTGACCCCTTCAATGTCAATTCCACGCGCTGCCAAGTCTGTTGCAACAATGTACTCAAAATCCAGATTTTTCACCTGATTCATGATCCGTTTGCGTTCACGAGGGGCAATATCTCCATGAATCTTTGCCACCTTCAAGCCTTGAGCAGTCAAGTAGGCATGTAACTCATCAGCACGCGTTTTTGTGTTAACAAAAATCATTGCTAAATAAGGCTGCATCAACTGAGTCAGCTGGTAAATTTGAGCATTCTTGTCGCGGCCCTTGGTCGAAATCAACCAATTATCGATCGTATCTGAGATAACTGTCTTAGTCTTGATTTTTTCCATGACAGGATTTGACAAGTATTTTTTCAAGAACGGTTGCAATTTTTGTGGAATAGTTGCTGAAAAGACCATGAATTGCAAGTCTTTTGGAAGGCTCCCTGCAATCTTATCAACGGTTTCCAAAAATCCCATATCCAAGGTCATATCGGCTTCATCAACTACAAAGGTCTTGGCCTTGTGAATAGCCAAATCACTAGATTTGACCAAGTCATAGATGCGACCTGGCGTTCCAATAACGATATGTGGTTGGTTGCTGGCAAGTTTTTCAATCTGACGCGCCTTATCCGTACCACCTACATAATTAACCACACGAACTTCGACATCTGAGTGAGCTGCAATCTGACGAGCTGCTTGGTATATTTGAGTGGACAACTCACGACTTGGTGCAGTAATGACCGCTTGTACACTATCGCTAGTTTCATCTAATTGCTGGAAAATTGGTAATAAGAAAGTATGAGTCTTTCCTGAACCAGTTTTCGACTCGCCCACCAAATCACGACCTGCCAGTACAATAGGGATTAATTTTTCTTGTACCTCTGTCGGAGTTGTAAATTTTAACTCCTCCAAGGCTTCTACTATATAATTTTTAAATTGAAATTTCTTAAATGACATACTATCCTCGATTCTATCCTTTCAATTATACCATATTTTGTCCTATTGCAGTAGCCCCATTTGAGTCTCAGTCCTGTAGTAAAGATTCGAATAGATTAAAAGGTTGAAACTCTCTGGTTCCAACCTCTTTCATTATTTCCAGGTCAATACAGCATTCAAACCATAATGATCACTGACTTGTGGACTATTTTGGCCATCAAAAACTACTTGTAAACTCTCTACTTCTAACTCTTTTGTCGTAAAGACGTAGTCGATTCGTAGTGGTTCAGTGTTGCCTTTCCAACCATCAATTTCTGGTGGAACGGTATAGCTACCACTTCTTTCTTTCGCAACTTCAAATGCGTCTTGTAATCCTAATGGGCTAGCTAAAATCGCTTGATTGCCTTCCTGACCAGCTGGATTATTAAAATCACCTGCTAAAATCAGAGGTTTGTTCAACTCTTTTAGTACAGCCTCAAATCGTGCCCATTCTTCTTGGAAACCTTTATCCCACCAAGAGAGATGAACGCTTGCAAGAGCAAGTTCCTTACCTTCAACCTCTGTCTCAGCCAAGGCAACGCGACGAGTATGGTAGTCCGTTGGATCATCTACATCTGATACTAAAATCTCACGCGCCTTAATAGGTGTTTTAGATAAGATAGCTACGCCTTCATGGTAGCGGTCATAGCCAATATGATTGTAAGCCCAAGTCCAGTAGTAGTTTTTCCCTTTCTCAGCCAATTTTTCAACCAGAAGTCGGACATAGTGATCCTGATGAATGGGTTCTGCTGATGATAAAGCTTGATAGTGATTGTTAACCTCTCCCTCAGGCGAAGTCATTTCTTGATTGATTTCTTGGAAACAAATCAAATCATAGTCCTTATCGAGAATGTTTTGGAGTAAGATTTGGAATTTTTCCTCTGCTTCCTTCTCCATCCAACTGTGGGTATTGAGTGTTAGAAATTTCATGCTTTTCTCCTAAAACAAGAGGTTGGAAAACAGCTTCCAACCCCAAGTATATTACAATTCTACTTTAGCAACTGCTGTTTTAGCTGCAAGAGAACCTGTTTGTTCTAATTTAACTGATTTGAGGACATCACCATTTGTGAAGATAACCACTGTTGATGTTTTGCGTCCTGCTTCTCGAATAGCATCCAAGTCAGCTGTGACAAGAAGATCACCAGCAGCCACTTTTTGTCCTTCAGAAACATGAACAGTAAATGGTTTTCCTTCAAGACTTACTGTATCCAAACCAATATGAACAAGCACTTCAAGACCTGAGTCAGTGACAAGACCAAGAGCATGTTTTGTTGGGAAGATACTTGATACAGTACCTGTAACTGGAGATACAATGTTACCATTTGTTGGTTCTACCGCAAATCCATCACCCATCATTTTTTGAGCAAAAACTGGATCTTCCACTTGTTCCAAGGCAACAACTTGACCGTCAGCTACTGAGTAAACATCCTCAGTTACACCCTTGTAATGTACAGTATTTTGTTGAGTTTCTGTCATTTGACTTGGAAGAGTTTCAGGAATTACTTCACCTGAGTCAAGGATATCTTGGATATCAGATTTCAATACGTCAGCTTTTGGTCCGTAGATAGCTTGGACACCTTGTCCTTTCATGACAAGACCCATAGCTCCTTCTGCTTTCCATTGTTCCTCAGTACCAACGCGATCTGCATCTTTAACAGTTACACGAAGACGAGTCATACATGCATCCACATCTACGATATTTGCACGACCACCAAGAAGGTTAATGATGTTTACGGCTTGAGAAACTGCTGCAACTTTTGGAGTTCCAGGAGCTGCTTCTTCTGATGCTCCTTCAGCTGTTTCGTAGTTTCCGTTACGTCCTGGAGTTGCGTAGTTGAATTTCTTAATCATGAAGTTGGCAATGAAGTACATGATAACCGCAAAGAGAACAGTTACCCAGATAAAGTTAACGATATCCATACCAATACCAGCATTAATTGCCAATGGTGTACGAGTCAAGAATTCAATTGAACCGAATGAGTGGACACGAAGGTGAACAATATCTGCCATAGCAAAGGCAGCACCTTGAACTACTGCATAAACAAGGTAAAGCGGTGTTGCGATGAACATGAACATATACTCGATAGGTTCAGTAACCCCTGTCAAGAATGTTGCAAGGGCTGTCGCAATCATCATACCCTTGTATTGGTGTTTCTTGTCAGCATCAACATTGCGGTAGATAGCAACGATGACACCCATCAAGATACCAAATGAACCGATCATTTGTCCAACTTTGAAACGAGCTGGAGTGACTGTTGTAAGAAGGTGTTGGTATTGGTCAGCATTTGAACCTTTAAGGTTAACAAGGTCAGTTACCCAAGCAAGCCAAAGTGGATCTTGACCAAATACTTGTGTTCCTTTTGCTGCACCGGTTAACACTTCGTATGTTCCACCAAGAGCTGTGTAGTTCATTGGGATAGTCAACATGTGGTGAAGACCGAATGGCAAGAGCAAACGTTCCAAAGTACCATACAAGAATGGTGCAAGGACTGGAGCAGTTTCTTGTGAGTTGGCAATCCAAATACCAAAGTTGTTGATACCTGTTTGAACTACTGGCCAAAAGGCAGCAAGTAGAATTGCAGCAATAGTTGAACGAAGAATAACGACGAATGGTACGAAACGTTTACCATTGAAGAATGAAAGGGCATCAGGAAGTTTACGGAAGTTGTAGTATTTGTTATAAGCTGTTGCTCCAACAAAACCAGAGATAATCCCTACGAAAACCCCCATGTTAAGCGCTGGTGCCTCAAGAACGCTGATAAAGTAGTCAGCAACCTTGATTGAACCACCAAAGAAAGTAGTAACCATTGCTTCAGGGTTTTTCAACATATCACCTGTAACACCGAAGATAGTACCTGTGATACGGTTAATCAAGATAAAGGCAAGTCCGGCTGCAAATGCACCACCTGCACGTTCTTTTGCCCAGTTTCCCCCAATAGCAAGGGCAAACAAGATATGAAGGTTACCGATAACCCCCCAACCAATTTGCTCAAGGATTCCACCTGTAATCACTAGAGGAGCAAGGTTTGGGTCGATCATCACGATTGATTTACCGATTGAGATCATCAATCCCGCCGCTGGCATAACGGCGATAACCACCATTAAAGCCTTACCGAATTTTTGCCAAAATTCGAAAGACAAGACATTTTTGAATGTAGCTTTCATCATTCAAATCTCCTTTATTTTATTTAGGCAAACGTTTTACGAAAACGTTTGCATTTGGCTATGTATTAATTATACCACTTTTATTTTTTTTGTAAAGGCTTTTATAAAAAAATTGTCTATTTTTTTAATTTTTAAAAAAGAAAAAGAGAAGTTTACTAAAACTTCTCTTTTAAATATGTATTATTTTGGCTCTATAATATCTGTAGTGGGTAAAAACCACTATGGAAATTATGGAGCT
>NZ_JAUMZR010000026.1:0-28922 GCF_030528045.1 Streptococcus sp. | reverse complement strand
AGCTACCTGTTCTCAATCATACCTTTAAAACGGCTTTACATACCTTTATTCGCTATAAAACCTATATCACTAATGCCATTGAATTGCCTTATTCTAACGCTAAACTAGAAGCAACAAACAAACTCATCAAAGACATCAAGCGCAATGCTTTTGGCTATCGGAACTTTGAAAACTTTAAACAGCGTATCTATATCGCTTTGAATACCACAAAAGAGAAGACGAACTTCGTCTCCTCTCGTGCTTAGTTATAGGTCACCCACTACAGTTGACATAGAGCCGATGTTTAGAAGAAATTAAAGAATTTCATGATATAGAGATTAAAGCGAACCTGTCTCGAGTAGTAATAATTTCCACCATTTTCATAGAGTTCAGCTCCGTGAAAAATAGAAATAGGGTTGATATAGGTATAGGTCTTTCCAGTGGTATTGCCAAGGATAGGAGCGACCGTTTCTCGGGAGTAACGCTTGGCTAGGGCCAAAGTATTTTCCTTACCATTCTGAGCAATAAAGTCGATATAGGCAGGTCCAAAATTATAGGCTTGAACGGCGGTCCAGACATCTACTCCTTTGCTCTGTGCCAAATAGAGGTTATCGGTTAGAGTCTGAACCCCTTGGCGAATACTAGAAGCATCGTCTTTGATAGTATTGGTAGCGCCACTAGCAGACTCACTAGACTGCATGACATCCCGCTCTTTTCCCTTCGTTTCGGTATAAATCATAGCGAGCACCAACTCTTCATTGGCTGGAGTATCTCTTTCGCTCAAGATTTCTCGAACCATGGGTTGGTAGGTCATGACTTGTTTAACATCCTGATGGATATGATAAGCTTTGTATCCTGCGAAAAGGAAGACTGCTAGCACAAGCACTCTTCTTATAAATTTAAACATTATTTACTTTGAATATCCTCGATATTTTTGATTAAGATAGAATAGGTTCCATTGTCATTTTGGATAAACTCGACCGATTCTGCGTCTTGATAGACGTTATTGGGAACGATGAGCTCGATTCCATTTGACAAGGAGAGTTTTTGGTTTTCAAATTTCTTGAGCTGACGACTGGCATCAATTTCATCGAACTGGACTGGTTCTGGTACAGCTTCCTTGACTTGGTCAATAAAGCTTAAACGAGCTGTCAGATTGTTGTCAAAAAGATCATTAGCCAATTTCTCAGGAGACAACTCATTGTTTTCTTCAAGATTGTTGAAAATCGCTGATTTGACCTTGGATTGAAATTGAAAATCATCTGTGTTAAAAGATTCAGCAATTCTCTGAGCCGTTTTTTCCAGTTCCTTGATGGATTTTTTTGGCGAAATCTTAGGGGCAACGCTTAAGAGATTATCTGAAAAATAGTTCAAAAAAGTCCCATTGTACTTGATGCGTTTTTCGATGAGGTGGTACTTGCGACTCTGTAGATTAACCACCAAGGCCTCGTCAGCTCCCGTTCCAAATCCAGGAAGGTTATTCTGAGTTAGCTTGATTGGATTATCAACTTCTCCACCAAGGTGGGTCAAGGTCTCACGTAGAGCAATTCGCAAGAAAGCGAAATGTTCAACGCCTTCTTTAGAAAACTGAATAAAAACCAAGTCATTGGTCTTGAGATTTTCAGAAATGCTAAACTCCTCTTTCCAGAGATTAGCCAGTGTTACTGATGTCTCCAACAAATCATCTGTGATGTGATTGAAGAAGGGATTTTCTTCTTCGAAAATCCCAGTCTTGGCTTCATCTGAATACACACGTTCGATTTTTTTACGTAGGTATTCCTCGATTTTTGGAGTGATATTGAGAAATTTATCCGCAAGAAACAGCTCGGTATCATCTGGGCTGAACTGATGGATAATAGCTTTCTTAATATAAATGTCCATAAAAGTATTAGTCCTCGTATAGTGGGAAGGCATCTGTCAACGCTTTGACTTCACTTCTCACTTCTTCTAAGACAGCTTCATTTTCTGCATTCTTAAGGGTTTTAATGATGAGTTCAGCCACTTTACGGCTTTCTTCTTCACCAAATCCGCGTGCAGTGATGGCTGCTGCTCCGATACGAATTCCACTTGTCTTGAATGGTGACAAAGTTTCGTAAGGGATTGAATTTTTATTTAGGGTAATATTAACTTCATCCAGCAAGTTTTGAGCCACTTTTCCGTTTTCAACAACCTTAGTAACATCCACTAAGAATAGGTGGTTTTCAGTACCGCCAGAAATGATACGGAAATCAGGGTCTTGCAAGAAGACTTCAACCATAGCCTTGCTGTTTTTGATAACATTGGCAGCATATTCCTTGAAGGCTGGGTCCAAAACTTCTTTGAATGAAACCGCCTTAGCAGCGACAACGTGCTCCAAAGGACCGCCTTGAATACCAGGGAAAATAGCTGAGTTGATTTTCTTAGCTAGGTCCTCATCATTTGTCAGGATCAAGCCACCACGAGGTCCACGAAGAGTTTTGTGGGTCGTTGTTGTAGTGATATGAGCGTATGGTACTGGGCTTGGATGAAGTCCAGCTGCCACCAAACCAGCGATATGGGCCATATCGACCATAAGCTTAGCCCCAACAGCATCTGCGATTTCACGGAATTTTGAGAAGTCGATAATTTGAGAATAGGCTGAAGCACCAGCTACAATTAATTTTGGTTTTACTTCTTGGGCTTGTTTCAAGATAGCATCAAAGTCCAAAAGTTCCGTTTCAGGATCCACACTGTAAGAAACAAAGTTGTAGGTTTGACCAGAGAAGCTAACTGGAGCTCCGTGAGTCAAGTGCCCACCTGCTGCCAAATCCATTCCCATTACAGTGTCACCAGGCTCAATCAAGGCCATGTAAGCCGCACAGTTGGCTTGGCTTCCTGAGTGAGGTTGAACATTGGCGAATTTAGCACCGAAAATTTCTTTTGCACGTTCAATAGCTAGAGTTTCCACCACGTCTACCACATCAGTTCCACCATAATAACGACGTCCTGGGTAACCCTCGGCATATTTGTTTGTCAAGATAGACCCTTGAGCTGCCATAACAGCCTTGGAAACCACGTTTTCCGAAGCAATCAACTCAATGTTGTTTTGTTGGCGTTCTTCTTCTTTGGCAATAGCATTCCATAGATCAGCATCGTATGCTTTAAAATCGTCTTTGTCAAAAATCATAGGTCTTCTCCTTTATAGTGTGACTGGTCCTTTAGTTTAAGAAAATATACTAAAAGATGCGAATAAACCGTTTCTGCACTTTATCACAAGTATAACCAACTTTTTCATAAAATGCATGAGCTCCCAGACGATGATCAGCAGAGTTTAAGCGGATAAACCCATAACCCCGTCTTTTTGCTTCTTGATCCAACCATTGCAGTAAGCTTTTACCGATACCTTGCCCTTGT
The DNA here is from genome assembly GCF_030528045.1 of Streptococcus sp. Lineage (GTDB taxonomy): Bacteria > Bacillota > Bacilli > Lactobacillales > Streptococcaceae > Streptococcus. The sequence goes on along the minus strand of NZ_JAUMZR010000026.1, from coordinate 25,571 downwards.
GCTTGAGGTGAAACCGCTAAGCCTAAGATATTAAATCCTGCTTTGGAATAGAGGGATTCATAAACTTCAGCATGGACATATCCAAGTAAGACATGGCTGACCTCATCCTCATAGCCAAGTAGGAAATGATGAGAATCCTGAGACAGTCTAGCTAGTTGACTAGCTGTGTCCTCTGGACTAAAAGAATAACCCAAAGCCTCTTGGTTAATCTCACATATAGCATTCACATCTGTTTCTTGCAAATCTCTTAGCATCTCATTCCTCCTCAAAAGAAATCTCTGACAACTGAGCAAGAATGTCTTCTCGCTTAATTGCTCCTTGGCGTAAGATTTTCACCTTGTCCCCAGACAAATCCAAAATCGTCGAATCCTGTCCAGTTAGAAAAGCGTCGTCCTCCAGCCCCAAAACCTCTTGGTCAAAATCCTCTAGAATTTGAGCAAAGGTCACTCCACTTGCCTGACCTGAAATATTGGCAGACGGCCCAATCAAAGGACCTGTCTCTCGAATCAAATCAAGTGTAATGGGGTGACTCGGCATCCGAAATCCGACAGTTGCAAGACCAGAGTTGACCCAATAGGGAACTCGGTCATTGGCTTCGAGGATAATGGTCAAGGGACCCGGTAAAAAGGCCTCTACAAGCTTTTGTAGATAAATTGGCTGATTCTTTGAAAAGTGCAAGATGTCCTCTAGAGAAGCGACATTAAGATTGAGCGCCTTTTCTCTAGGACGACGTTTTAGTTGGTAAACATGGTCGACAGCTTTTTCATCTAAGGCCTTAGCAAAGAGACCATAAACTGTCTCGGTAGGTAAAACGACTGCCCCGCCCTTTTCCAACTCTTGTCTAATCCTGTCCATCATCAACTACAACCATCCTATCTTGACCAAATTGGTCCTTGAGTGTTCGTACTCGTTTTTCAGGAAGATGTTTCCTAAAAAGCGCAGGAACACTTTGACCTTGCTTGTATCCAATTTCAAGGTAAATCTTACCACCATCTGCGAGATAGTCTTTTGCATCTTCCGCAATTCTGCGATAAATAGCTAGGCCATCCTCATCTGCAAAGAGAGCTAGATGAGGCTCCGAATGTAAAACATTCAAACCAACCTCTGACTCATCTTTACGAGAGATATAGGGTGGATTGGATACAATTATATCATATTTTTCAGAAATTTCTGCAAAACAATCCGATTTTTTAAAAAATATATTAAGATTTTGATTTCTAGCATTCTCTGATGCAAGCTCTAAGGCGGCTTGGGAAATATCTGCTGCTGTCACTGACCAATCTGGTCTGTTTTTTGCTAATCCAAGGGCTATGGCGCCACTTCCAGTCCCGATATCTAGGATTTTAAGATTTTCCTCAGGATTTTCTGTGAGGATGAGCTCCACCAACTCTTCTGTCTCTGGACGAGGAATCAAAACTCGCTCATCTACTTTTAACTGCACCCCAAAGAAATCTGCCTGTCCGATGATATACTGAGCTGGTTTGTGAGCCGCTAACTGCTGGTAAATTTCTTCTACAAATTGTGTTTCTTCCTCTGTTACCTCTTGCTGGAGGGCAAAGGCAAAGTCTGTAAAAGAGAGATTTTTTAAGCTACGATAGACAAAAGAGAGGCTTTCTGATTCCTCTCCTTGTCTTATCAACTCTTCTTCAAAATCGGAAAATAATTGAGCTAATTTCATTATTTGTTTAATTCTTCTAATTTTTGTGTTTGGTCATAGAGCACCAAGGCATCTACAACTTCATCCAATTTTCCAGACAAAATCGTATCTAGTTTTTGGAGGGTCAAGCCGATACGGTGGTCTGTGACACGGTTTTGAGGGAAATTATAAGTACGGATCCGTTCTGAACGGTCACCAGTACCAATAGTAGACTTACGCTCGGCGTCTTGTTCATCTTGAGCAATCTGAGCAAAATGGTCAGCAACGCGCGCACGGATGATTTTCATGGCCTTATCACGGTTTTTCTGCTGGGTACGTTCTTCCTGCATCTCAACCTTGATATTAGTTGGCAAGTGAACGATACGCACGGCAGTCGCAACCTTATTGACGTTCTGTCCACCAGCACCTGATGCGTGGTAGATATCAACACGAAGGTCTTTTGGATCAATATCGTATTCTACTTCTTCCACTTCAGGCATGACAAGCACTGTGGCTGTCGAAGTATGTACACGCCCTTGGCTCTCTGTCACAGGGACACGTTGAACACGGTGGGCACCTGATTCGTACTTGAGTTTAGAGTATACAGACTGACCAGAAACCATAGCAACCACTTCTTTGAAACCACCGACACCGTTCATAGAAGCTTCCATGACTTCAAAACGCCAGCCTTGTGCTTCCGCATACTTTTGGTACATAGTTAGAAGGTCTCCGGCGAAAAGTGCCGCTTCGTCACCACCAGCCGCTCCACGGATTTCAAGGATGATGTTCTTGTCGTCATTAGGATCTTTTGGAAGGAGCAAAATTTTCAATTTTTCTTCATACTCTTCTTTTTCAGCCTTGGCATCTTTGAGCTCTTGCTTGGCCATTTCTTCCAAGTCCGCATCTCCACCTGATTCCTTAATCATTTCTTCAGCATCGACGATGTTTTGAAGGACTTGTTTGTACTCACGGTAGGCTGTTACTGTGTCACGAGTTGAAGCCTCTTCTTTTGAAAGCTCCATGAAACGTTTGGTGTCTGAAACAACATCAGGGTCACTCAGCAATTCTCCTAATTCTTCATATCGGTCTTCTACAGCTTGTAGTTGATCATAGATGTTCATTTTTCTTCATTCTCCTTATTGATTTCAGGGGCAAAATAATGTTTACGGCAGACTGAGATATAGGTTTCATTTCCACCGATCTGAATTTGTTCTCCATCATAGACTGGTACACCATCGTGCGTGCGCAACACCATGGTCGCCTTTTTCTTACAATACTGACAGATGGTCTTGATTTCGTCAATCTTGTCTGCTAAGAGCAAGAGGTATTTTGAACCTTCGAACAATTCATTGCGAAAGTCATTCTTCAAACCAAAAGCCATGACGGGTATGTCTAGCTCATCAACAACACGAGCCAGGTCGTAAACATGGTGACGCTTGAGAAACTGAGCTTCATCGACCAACACACAGTAAGGTTTTTCAGCTAAATCTCGGATATAGCCAAAGATATCCGTCGTCTCCTCAATCGCAAGGGCTGGGCGTTTCATACCGATTCGACTCGACACATAGCCAACACCGTCACGCGTATCCAGAGCCGAGGTCATAATGACAACACCTTTTCCTTGCTCCTCATAGTTATAGGCCACCTTGAGAATCTCAATGGTCTTACCTGAGTTCATGGTCCCATAACGATAATACAACTGTGCCATGCTTCTTGCTTCACGTCCATTTCTAATTTTTTGCTACATTCTAGTATATCATAATTTTCTTAAGCTTTAAACGGCAAAATGTGGTAAAATAGAAGAAATCAAAAACTAGTGGAGGAAGCTATTATGCCATTTGTACGCATCGATTTATTTGAAGGACGCACGCTCGAGCAAAAGAAAGCTCTTGCTAAGGAAGTAACGGAAGCTGTTGTCCGCAACACTGGAGCACCTCAATCTGCTGTCCATGTCATCATCAACGACATGCCAGAAGGAACTTATTTCCCACAAGGGGAAATGCGCACCAAATAAGCTAGCTTAAGCAGAATTGCTTAGGCTTTTTCAATCTCCAAGTAGCATCCATTGAAGAAATAATCTAAATTTGTTACAATTTGAAAAGAGACTTGGAATATTCTAGGAAAAGAGCAATTAATTAAAGGAAACATTATGATTACACGTGAATTTGATACCATCGCTGCTATCTCTACTCCACTAGGCGAAGGAGCTATCGGTATTGTCCGCCTGAGCGGAACAGAAAGTTTTGCTATTGCGCAAAAGATTTTTAAAGGAAAAGACTTGAGTCAGGTTGCTAGCCATACCCTCAACTACGGACACATCGTTGACCCTCAGACAGGGGAGGTCATGGATGAGGTTATGGTTGGGGCTATGAAGTCTCCAAAAACCTTCACTCGTGAGGATATTATTGAGATTAACACCCACGGTGGGATTGCGGTGACCAATGAGATTCTCCAGTTAGCTATCCGTGAAGGAGCTCGATTGGCTGAACCTGGTGAATTTACCAAGCGCGCCTTTCTAAACGGTCGTGTAGATTTGACACAGGCTGAGGCGGTGATGGACATCATCCGCGCCAAGACAGACAAGGCTATGAATATTGCAGTCAAACAATTGGACGGTTCTCTTTCTGATCTTATCAATAATACTCGCCAAGAAATCCTCAATACGCTTGCCCAAGTAGAGGTCAATATCGACTATCCTGAGTATGATGATGTTGAGGAAGCTACTACTACTGTTGTCCGAGAGAAGACTATGGAGTTTGAACAATTGCTAACCAATCTCCTTAGAACAGCTCGTCGCGGTAAGATCCTTCGCGAAGGAATTTCAACAGCTATCATTGGCCGTCCCAACGTTGGGAAATCCAGTCTTCTCAACAATCTCCTGCGTGAAGATAAGGCCATCGTAACAGACATCGCTGGTACGACACGAGATGTTATCGAAGAATACGTCAACATTAACGGGGTTCCTCTCAAATTGATTGATACAGCTGGTATTCGAGAAACAGATGATATCGTGGAGCAGATCGGTGTTGAGCGTTCGAGAAAAGCCCTCAAGGAAGCTGACTTGGTACTGCTAGTATTAAATGCCAGTGAACCACTGACCGCCCAAGAACGCCAACTCTTAGAAATCAGCCAAGATACTAATCGCATTATTCTGCTTAACAAAACTGACCTGCCAGAAGCGATTGAAACTTCTGAACTACCAGAAGATATCATCCGTATTTCAGTTCTTAAAAATCAAAACATTGATAAGATTGAAGAACGCATTAACAACCTCTTCTTTGAAAATGCTGGTTTGGTTGAGCAAGATGCTACTTACTTGTCTAACGCTCGTCATATTTCCTTGATTGAAAAGGCCGTTGAAAGCTTACAAGCTGTTAATGAAGGTCTTGAACTGGGGATGCCAGTTGATTTGCTACAGGTTGACTTGACTCGTACTTGGGAAATCCTCGGAGAAATCACAGGTGATGCCGCACCTGATGAACTCATTACCCAACTCTTTAGCCAATTCTGTTTAGGAAAATAAGAAAAATCCATGATCGTTCATTCGGTCATGGATTTTATTGTCTTTATTAGTAATCTGGTCTAAGGACACCTGTTACGGTTGCCTTAGTTGCTTCGTAGTCACCATCTACGACAACCTTGATGATGCGTTTAGCATCTTCTTCTGGTGCTGGAACTAGAGGTAATCGAGTTGGTCCAGCTTCAAATCCCATATAGTTCAAAACAGCCTTAACCGGAGCAGGACTTGGATAAGAGAAGAGGGCGTTGACCTTAGGAATGAATTTACGTTGAATAGCTGCCGCTTTCTTCATATCGCTTTCTGCAATGGCAGTGAGCATCTCGTGCATCTCATCTCCATTTGTATGGGAGGCAACAGAAATAACCCCATCCGCACCAAGGTTCATGGCATGGAAGGCATCTCCATCTTCACCTGTATAAATCAAGAATTCTTCTGGCTTGTGTTCAATCAAGTAAGCCATATTAGCCAAGCTGGTACATTCTTTGACACCAATGATATTTGGATGGTCAGCCAAACGAAGCATGGTTTCTGGAGTCAATTCGACAACTACACGCCCTGGAATGTTATAGATGATAATAGGTAAGTCAGAAGCATCTGCAATCGCTTTAAAGTGCTGATACATGCCTTCTTGTGAAGGTTTGTTGTAGTAAGGTACGATTGCAAGCCCAGCAGCGAAACCGCCAAAGTCTGCGACTTCTTTGACAAACTCGATTGAGTCACGCGTATCATTGGTACCTACACCCGCAATCAAAGGAACGCGTCCATTAACAATCTTTTGTACAGCCGCAAAAAGTTCCAACTCCTCATCGTGGGTCAAGGTTGGACTCTCAGCAGTCGTTCCAGCTAGAAGAATGCCATCTGTATGATGGGCCAATAAATGCTCGATCAAGGCTGGAATAGCATCAAAGTTGATGGAACCATCCTCATGGAAAGGGGTAATAAAAGCCGTGATGATTTTACACTCTTTTAAATCTTGATAAGACATGAGAAACACCTCTCTATTTCAAAGAAGGAGTTCATCTGAACTCCTAAACGATATGACTATTTTAATTAAAATTTCAACTCAGTTGTTGGACGAACCAATCCACGTTCGTGAAGTGTTTCTGCGATCTGAACTGAGTTCCAAGCAGCACCTTTGAGAAGGTTATCTGAAACAACCCACATGTGGATTCCTTTTTCAGCATCCAAGTCTTTACGGATACGACCAACAAAGGTATCACGTGAACCAACAGCATTGATAGCTTGAGGATAGATTTGATGCGCTACATCATCTTCAAGAACTGCACCTGGGAAGGCTGCGATAGCTGCTTTCACTTCTTCGATTGGAGCCACTTCTTTTGTTTCGATATAAACTGACTCAGAGTGAGCTGACAAGACTGGAATACGAACACATGTTGCAGACACTGCAATGCTATCATCTTCCATGATTTTCTTCGTTTCCTTGGTCATCTTCATCTCTTCGTATGTGTAATCATTGTCCGTGAAGACATCGATTTGTGGAAGAGCGTTAAAGGCGATAGGGTAGTGTTTCTTATCACCACCTGAAGGCAAGATTTCTGCATGTAAATCACGTGGTTTAACACCATCGTTCAACACTTCACGAAGTTCACGTTGTGTTTCAAGAATCGCTCCCATACCTGCACCAGAGACTGCTTGGTAAGTTGAAACGATGATACGGTCCAAGCCCCATTTTTGACGAACCGGTTCAAGAGCCACCATCATTTGGATTGTTGAACAGTTAGGGCAAGCAATAATCCCGTTGTGGGCATCAAGTGCGTGAGCATTGACCTCTGGGACAACCAATGGTACGTCTGGATTTTGGCGGAAATAAGATGTATTATCTACTACTACCGCTCCAGCTTGAACTGCGTATGGTGCATACTTAGCTGATGTCGAACCACCTGCTGAGAAGAGTGCAATATCAACACCCTCAAAAGCTGTCTCAGTCGTTTCTTCAATCGTAATATCTTGGTCCTTAAATTTCAAAGTCTTGCCTGCTGAACGTGCAGAAGCAAGGTAACGAATTTTATCGATTGGAAGTGTTGATTCTTCCAACATTTTTATCATCTGAGCTCCGACAGCACCTGTCGCGCCGACTACAGCAACTGTATATCCCATAAATAACCTCTTTCGGAATTTTCTAAAAATTTCTATAATAGATGTATTATACTACTTTTTCCAGAAATTGAAAAGCATTTTTGGGTTATATTTTCTGAAAATTAAAAATCCCTAGTCATTGACCAGGGACTAAGAGGCATCTTCATGTGATGAGCAGGTTCACACAACTCATCAAGGTCCGCTCCTGCGTTATGACCTCCTTATGCTCAATAGTAGTCCGAAGACTACCTATCGACTCATCGCATCTACTATTCTACTAGATAGAGTCACTTTTGTCAACAGCCAAAACTCTTTGCTTCATTTATACAGGTGCATAAGAAATATCTTTGAAAAATTTGGGGCAGACACAACAAAAACCCTTGTAATTAAGGGTTTTTCTATCTATTTAATGCTAATTGCCGGGATTGAACCGGCGACCTCATCCTTACCATGGATGCGCTCTGCCAACTGAGCTAAATCAGCTTACCTAAAAAGTATACTATAGTTCTATATTCTTGTCAAGCGCTCTCTTTTAATTTATGGAATGAAAAAAGCTAGACTTATCAAGAATCTAGCTTATAAACTTCTTATTTTGTTAGATCGATTCGCTGTCCCAGTTCACCAATCAAAATCGCACCTACGATAAGTGATGCAAACTCACCAATTCCAGTAGAGAACCATGTGAAGAAGAACGGTGCTTCTGCAACGATATGAAGTTCAGCTGCAATGGTAATCATTGAAATGGAGAAGAGGATTGAAAAGAAGAAATGATCTTTTCGAATCAAACCATTGAACAAATAGTCTTTCTTATACTTGCTAAAGAGCCAAACACCTAGACTAAGGAAAACTAGAGTAGATCCCCCGCCGACAAAGACATCAATTAGGCCAAAACTACTAAATAAATTAGCAATCATACAACCAATTGTCACACCAAAAATGTATTTAGGGTTGTAAAATGCCAAGAAATTCAGCATTTCTGAAATACGGAACTGATACACCCCAAAACTAAGAACATTGATTGGTGGCGTAATAGTCAAAACCACATAAATAGCAGCAACAATAGCAATATCTGCCATGTCACGAACAGTTAATTTTTTCATGTTTTCTCCTTTAGCGGTTTCCCGCGTAAAATATGCTTGGTGAAAGAAGCTAAGCACCAAGGGTTGAAGTTATCAACCTTACTAGTGTATAGCACATTAGCCAGTTTTATGCTATACTAAAATCATGAAAAAACTAATAAAAGCTTTCTTTGATAACGAAATCCTCTCCTACCTATTTTTTGGTGGTGCTACTACTCTGGTTTCTATTGTATCACGTTTGGTTATTTACCATATCAGCCACCAGGAAATCCTCGCAACTGCCCTCGCAAATATTATCGGGATTCTCTTTGCCTTTCTCACAAATGATACAATCGTCTTTAAACAACATAGAAGGAATTGGCCAACCCGCCTGGCTAAGTTTTTCTTAGCTCGTCTTTCTACTCTTGGTCTTGACGTTCTTTTAACTTATATCTTTGTTACAACTTTTCCTGATATTATTGGCCAGTTTCTCGAATTTAATATAGATAGGGTTAATACGATTGAAACTATCCTAGCACAAATTTTGATCATCATTTTAAACTATATTTTCAGTAAAATCTATATTTTTAAAGGGAGCAACTGACCACTTTGAGCGTTCAAGTTGCTTTTTGTCACAATTTAGGATATAATAAATTAGAAAATTAGGAAAGGAATTTATGAAAATGTTAAAGGATCTTAAAGAATTCTTGCTTCGTGGTAATGTCGTTGACCTCGCTGTCGGTGTGATCATTGCCTCTGCATTTGGTGCTATCGTTACTTCATTTGTTAACGATATCATCACTCCACTTCTATTGAACCCAGCTTTGGAAGCTGCGAAAGTACAAAACATCGCTGAGCTTGCATGGAATGGTGTTACATATGGTAAATTCTTGAGTGCTATTATCAACTTTCTCGTTGTAGGTACTGTGCTTTTCTTCGTTATTAAAGCTATGGAAAAAGCGCAAAACCTTCGCAAGAAAGAGGAAGTGGTTGAGGAAGCACCTGCTGCTCCAACTGAACTTGAAGTTCTTCAAGAAATCAAAGCTCTTCTTGAGAAAAAATAAAACAGATAAAGGATTTAGCTTAAAGCTAAATCCTTTTTTTTCTTTACTCTTTTGGTAACTTCCCAGCTTTTTCGAGTATTTTCTTAATTAAGTAAGGCATCTTGACATTTTCACGGCCTTTTTTCTCAATGAGCTTTTTGACAAATTCTGGCATCTGAAGGTCGTCTGTCTCCTCCATGATGTCCTTTGTAGTTGCCGAAGGTGCTAACTCATCAAAGGTTTCTTCTTCTGGGAGAAAAGCTTTGAATTCTTTGTCTTCATTGGCTCGTACAGTAGTAACTAAAGCGTCAATTAAACGGCTATCCGTATTAGGCATAGGTGGACGATGGTAGGTGACACCTATTTCTTGACACAACTCATAACATTCCACATCATTATCGAACAAGACTTCAATGTGCTCACTGATAAAACTAATCGGGACAAAAATATAATGCTCTGGATGTTGCTTTTGTTCTCGTAAATATTCTAAGACATCTGGCTTGATCCAAGGGATTCCAATATCGCTTTCGCTCTGCCAAGTATTGGTATACTGGTCGGCTGTTAGGCCGAGTTGTTCAGCAATGAGCTTACTATTATCAAAAATCTGATCGATATAAGGATCTCCATAGTCCAAGGCAAAAATGGGAACACTGTGTGCTGAAAAGATTACCTTGAAAGACTCTTCTCCCACATGGTTTCGTAAAATTTTTCTAATCTCATCTGTCCAGAAGTCTAGCAAAGGCTGTTGTTGATACCAGTCCTTAATAATTAAAAATCGGATCTGCTGGCTTTCCAAAAACTTTTCATAGCCCATGACTGAGTAAAAGGAATAATGAGGTTCCAAAATCAAACAAATACATTCTTCAATACCATCAGACTCCATCTGCTTGATCACGTCTGGGATAAAGGGGCGAGAAAACTTATTGGCAAAGTAGACACCGTACTCCTCCCCTATACGTTCTCTTACTAAAGCAACTTCTTCCCTTGTAATCCGCTGCAAAGGTGTCCCACCGATAAGGACGTAGTTGTCATAGAGGGTCTGAATCTCGTGGTCTTGGGGTCTAACACCACGACGAATGTTTGTAAAAAATTCTGCTACTCCTTCAAAACTAATCTCTTCCGGAGATCCAAAGGTCATCATCAATATAGCTTTTTTCATGTTATCATCCTTATGATATTATTTTCACTATCCATTCTATCATGAAAGAAAAAAATAGTAAACGCTTCCGACGTCTACTATTTCTTTTGTTCTTTTGTCTTTCTATCTCGCCTTATGGTTAGGATGATAACAACAAGGAGTAAAATAACGATAATCAGGAGAAGAAAGGCAAGGATATAAATCCAATGAGTTGGAATCCCTTGGTCAAAATAGCGTGCTCCTACTGCTTCCCCACTTTTATCCTGGGCTACTTTTACTGGTGCATCCGTTATTTTAGCTAAGAGGATATGTCTTCCGTTGGTAATATTAAGGAAACAGGTGCTTAACAAAACAATCTTGTCCGTTGAGGTCAAGGAGACATCTCGCTTGTACTTGGCTTTACTTAGCAGATATTGATAGTAAGCCTGGTGTTCCTCATCTTTGGAACTCAAAGTCCGGTAAATCTCTGTATCATAGGCATCCACTTCTAAAATCCCAAATATCTCAAGACCACGTTCACGACCATTGTAGTAGATAGAACCATAGCGATGCTTTTCAAAAAAATCTTGATCCGCAAATTTTTGAATCTCCCCAAACATAGCACCAGAAGCCATGGAGTGACCATAGATGATGGTGTTAAAGTCCGTAAAACTTGGGTTAAAACGATAGTCTAGGAATATAGAACCTGACACAGTATAGTCGCCAAAGGCATTGCGGTCAAGGTATTTGACATTGTCCTGACTCTGCAAGAGGGGATAGTCTACCTTGGTCCCATCAAGGCTAATCCAACCACAAACATCCTTGTTGAGGTGCTGCAGAGTTTCAAAGTCCGTACTGCTGGCATCCTTTTCAATGGGATTATAATGATCGTAGTCACTCGCAAGAACTCTATCAGCTGTAAAAAGACAGAAAAAAGCTAGAAAGAGGGATAGAATGACCTTTATGGTCTTGTGACTCGTACTTGTTTTCATATTTCCTTCTTTCTCCTTTCTAGCCTTGAAAATAAAAGAGCAAGAGAGGCTGTCCCTTTCTCTTCTATTGGTAGTTTAGTCAGTAATGGTATCTGCCCCTTCTTCCTTTGCTTCTCTTCTACGACGCAAGATCAAGTAGAGGATGACGAGCAAGAAGATCAATAGCAAGAGCAAGATAAATAAGATGATATACCATATCCACAAAGGAATCGATGAGAGAAATCGTCCAAGTGACGAATCATCAAAGACACTGTAAGGGAATGGTTTTGATTTTTTCGTATGGAAGGTGTTCTTTGGAACCGTATCCGTAATCTTGGCAACTACGATATGTCTCCCATTTGTTACATCTAGGAAACAGGTACTGAGAAGGATGATATGGTCATTTGGCCCTAGTGTAATGTCTCGTTTGTGGATGGCAACCGAGAGTAAGTGATCGATATATTCTTGGCGCCGATCATCCCCATTAATACCTGGATCGTAGATGTTAAAGTCATAGGCGTCTACCTCGAGCATCTCAAATATCTCAAGACCTTTTTCAACACCATTATAGTAAATACTACCGTAATGATGCTGGTCAAAAAATTCCTTATCAGAAAACTTTGCTACATCTCCAAACATAACCCCATTTTCTACATGGTGTCCGTAGATGATGGTATTAAAGTCTTCGAACTTGGATTCATTTCGAGCCTCAAGGAAAATAGCCCCTGTAGCTGCAAATTCTCCCTTGGAATCTTTGTTCAGGTACTTTTCATTGTCTTTGGCTTGGACTAAGGGGTAGTCGATATTGGTGCCATAGACATTGATCCAGCCGAGAACCTCTGGATTGACTTGCTGTAGCTTATGAAAGCCAGAAAAACTAGCAAGCTCATCTTTCTCACTGGTACTAACAGGTCTATAAGCCTCATACTCACTTGATGAAGCCTGAGAATAGACCTGATTGGCATCCCAAAGGGCGTAGAAACCAAAGAGAAAGACTAAGGCTGCCAATAGGAGCAAGATATGATTCATCAATGCATCTACAGCAAGTACCAGACGCCTAGACAAACTCCTTTTTGGTTTCTCACGCTTGATTTTCATTGGTCAAACCACTTGCTTAAGCTTGTCTGCGTTTTTTAGACAAAACAACAAATCCAGCCAAACCAAGACCAATCATCAAGATGAAAGGAAGGTTGTCAATCAAGAGACCAGTAGGGGTAACGTCTGGTAAACTATTTGTGATAGTGTTATCGTTTGGTTTTTCACCAATAAGGATACTATCTTGAGTGAAATTTGTAGAAACTGTACCAGCTTGATTTTTTGATGCTCCGTTCTCTTTATATGCAGCTGAAGCTGTGTAACCTTGAGATCCAGTTTCAACCAATTTATAACGAGTACCAGCAGGAATTGTGTCAAACACCAAAGATTGATCGTGACGTAGTGTTATAGTCGTTTCTTGACCATAGACAAATGTTTTTGAGGTTTCACCGATTTTACCAGTGATTGATTGTGAAGTTTCTGTAGATGCTTTTGTGAAAGTAAGCTTGAAAGTGAAATCTTTTGATTTATCTGCAGTAGCACCTGATACAACTTTTTTAATTACTAAAGATTTAGCATTTGGGTCAACTTTTGAAACATTTGGTTTATTAGGGTTTGGTTCATTTGGATCTGTAATTTTACCAGCATTTTTACGATAAATGTTAGTGAAAAGATCATATTTGTAAGTAGTTCCACTTTCAGATGGTTTTACTTTACCATTCACACTTGGGGATACTTGTTTAAAATACACAGAAGAAATATATGTTCCTCCTGTAGTTTTGTTCTTAACAATAACGTGCATTTCATAGTTGCGATTATCATATGTCATAAAATCAATAGGTGAACCATTTTTTTGAATAACTTTCCAACCAACATTTTGTTTTTCAGCAACAGTATAGACATATTCACCAGCATGTGTATAGTTCACTTCTCTAAAAATATCGCCGGTTTCTTTCTTAATGTTAGTTTGGCCAGTTGCTAAAACGTCTGTTCCAGAATAAGATACATTTTTATCTGTAATTTGACCATTAGAAGAATCAATTGTTTCATAAGGTGCACCATTTGATGATGTACCAGTTTTAGGGGTGAAAGTAAAAGTAAAGGTTGCTTCAGGTGTTGTAATTCCTTCCGCAATATTCAACACCTTATTAATAGAAACTTTTGCACTTGTTTCACCATTTGCTTTGGCAGTTGCCACATCATTATCATCCGCAAATGTTGGCACTCCTCTAAAGACCGACAAGGCGGTTACAGCTGCAATGCTTGCAGTAACTAATTTTTTCAAAAATGTTTTTTTCATGATTATTCCTTTTATTTTTAAATTTCTCTTTTCATAAATTGTCATCAAAAGCCCCGTCGCCTTAGGACTGTTACCACCTTGCCATGGGTATCCTGTATAGGAATGGTTCCAAAAGCACGACTATCTACAGCCGTTGTTCGATTGTCCCCGAGGACAAAGAGTTGTCCTGCCGGGACTTTCATTGGGAAGGTAGCCCCTTCCTTATAGAGCAACGTTTCTTTGTAGATATCCTGCTCTTGTTGAGGAGAACCGTTGATGATGAGACCATTTTCGTTTATATCGATCGTACTTCCTTCGGTTGCAATGACACGCGCCACTCTTTCCTTACCCTTATAACTATAGACGAGCAGATCACCAATCGAATAACGTTTATCCAACCTATAGTAGACAACCAAGTCGCCATCTTTTAGGGCTGGCTTCATGCCATCGTCATTGTATCTCAATAGTCCAAAGACAAAAAAGTAAAGGGTGGCCAGTACAAACCCAACCATCAGAAGCTTACTGACTAAGTAGAGGATATCTCCCCATACACTCGGCGGAGACTTATCCCGATTGACTTGTGTTACTGTTTCCTTGTGTTTCTTTTTAAGTAGCATTATTTTCTCCTATGTACCACTAGATATCCGAGTAGGATTGTAAAGAAGATTCCCCCTAGAGGAAGGATTATTCCTAACACGAGTGTACTGCTGAGGAAGTCAACTCCGGTTTCAGGTACACTATTCTTATTATTTGTGACTGTCGCGGACTTGTCCCCATCTAGTTTGCCTTCTTGATTTTCATAAGATACCTGATATCCACGAGAAGAGTTTGATTCCTCTTCTACGATATAGTGACTATCAAGTGGAAGTCCATCAATTTTTATGGTTTGGTCTTTGTTGAGATCAATAGATGCTCGACCATTCGTAAATTGCAGAGGGGTTCTTTTGTCATTCACCAAAACATTATAGGAACCATTCAATGCTCTATCCTGAGCATCCTTTATGTTAATGGTAATCTTAAAAGATTTTAATAGATTGGCAAATACACCTGTTACTTTTTTTGTAACGGATAAACTTGGAAGCTTGTGATTCGTGACAATACTGGTTTCGTCTTTATTCAGATCGCCCTCTTGATTCTCATATGTAACGTGGTAGCCGTTCGTTGATGCCGCTTCTTCTTCAACCTTGTAGTGGGTTCCTCGAGGAAGATAGCTTAGAATACCTTTCCAACGTTTTCGTTTTTCGACACGGATCTCCGCTTCTCCATTCACAACGGTTATCTCTCCAAAAGTTCCATTCAATGGCGTAGAATCAGGAGAAGTTAGTTTTACCTTAATCCTAAACTCCTTGTTCAAGTTATTTTCAGCTTCCAACACTTTCTTAATCGTCAGACTTGGCAATTGTTTATAGATTACCTTGAAGGATGGTTTAGTTTCTGTACCAACATTTTTTATTTCTTTAGTAAAGGCTGGGACGTCCGGTGCAATTAAATCGTATTGATATCCTTTGGCAACTTTTTCAAAGTTCCTCGTTTCATTAGATACGTTTTTTCTAACATTCACATTGGTCTTTCGATATTCTTGATTGTCAGAACCTCCGTTCTTGTTCTTTTGAACCAGTTTCAGTTCAACATTACTCGGTTGATCAGCTGTAATAACAGTTCTCGCACCCGTCACACCTTGCCATTCAACTTCCACTGGTACCGTTAATGGATCTGAAGGCTTAAAGGTTGGGTTGTCAGAGTATTCTTTGGTCTTGGTTTGAGAGGTGCCTATTCCATAGGAATAGGTGACACTGGCACCTTTATTGGAGTATAGTTTATTGACATCAGAACTTTCAGCATCACCAGCCTCTAGTTTTTTATCACCAGCAATGGCATCTAAGGCATCTTGACTTGATGTAACAGTAAATTTGAGGACATATCTAGCTCCATCTTCTAAGGAATAATTCGGAGAAAAGTTAGCCGTAACTTCCACTAATCCTTCTGACGTTGTCTTGGTATCAAAAGTTACCTGCTCTTCGGTTAATGTTTCACTGCTACCAGCCTTTTCTTTCACTACACGAAACTCTGACGATCCGTTCGGTAATAGCTGGACATACTTAGAAAGAACATCTTTTATGGTCACGTGGTGGATTCCCAGTGGCAGAATCTTATCAGTGATATATTTGAAACTGTCCCGTAACTGGTCTTCATCATTTGCAGAGAATATTTCATTTGGAATGGAGGCATTATGTTGTCTCATATAATATTGCAGACTGGTAATACTGTCGACATTGTTTGAATAACGAAATTTAATCGAATAGAAACCATCAAGTGTTGGAGCCAAGCTATATGATAGACTATTTAAATTATTATTTAATCTATCCCAAAACCACTGGGGAGCTGTTTCGATAGTAGGATCCTCGTTATTGTAGTTATATATAGTGTAACCATTAGCATCGTAGACCATATTCGCAAAGCCATCTGAAAGCAAAATAACGACTTTCTTAGCATTAGATCTTGCACTTCCCATTAACTGGTTGGCCAAGGTTAATCCAGCCCCAATATTGGTCCCAGTACCAATCCCTGACTCAGTACCAATGGAATTACCTCCTGCAATACTCATGTTGTATACCGCTGTTTTAGCAGCACGAGCATTGTTACTCCATCCTAAAATCGTGTTAGCATCATCCCATGGTGAAACACCATCATAGTATTTTGTCATCCGTTCATAGGGCCAGTATGGTCTAAAAAGTCTCCATTTATTTCCATCCCAATACTGATCATCCTTTTTATTGTCAATTTTCCCACCAAATCCTACCATAGATAAACGGTTATTAGAATTGGATAGAATGGTATCAATTAATCCCTTACGACCATTTGTTCCTCTTAGAGTATTTTTCAATGCGTCAATCCGACTGATCGTCCGTCCATCAAAAGATTGGATATCCTGATTCTGCATACTTCCTGAGAGGTCTGCTACTAAAACAACATCCA
This sequence comes from Streptococcus sp., assembly GCF_030528045.1. GTDB lineage: Bacteria > Bacillota > Bacilli > Lactobacillales > Streptococcaceae > Streptococcus. The sequence goes on along the minus strand of NZ_JAUMZR010000026.1, from coordinate 8,839 downwards.
AGGGATCCGTTTGAGTTTCTGTTCCCAGTTTGGACGTGATATCCAATGACAACTCATACTTGTCATCCTGTCCTGATATCGGAGTAATCGTTTTATGAAGGGTTGTCTGAGGTTCTGTAGTAGAATCTGCATTTAACAGACTTATCGGAGCACACAAAAAGAGAATAGCTAACAGTGTAACTAAACGGCGCGCAATAATTTGAACTTTCTTAAAATCGAAGCGAATGTTCATTTTATTCTCCTTAACTAGAATATACTAATATCGTTACTATATCAATCTAGGTCATTTACATGATAATTGTACAATAAAGTTCACGCAGTGTCAATTAATATGATTGATTTTATATTATGTTAATTAATAAAAGAGTATGATTCTTCTTTGTCTTTCAAACTATTCTATGGTAAAATGAAAAAAAATAAAAAATCTCATAAAATATCAATGCATATATTTTATTCTAAAATGCCCAAGATTTCATTTGAAAGTCTATTGAATTTGAATTATTATATTTTTTCAAAATTCATGAAATTTTCAGAATAAGGTTTTTTCCGAAGTTTGCATTCTATTTTATGATTGTTAAAGGAGTTTTTATGACTTATCCGAACCTTTTAGATCGTTTTTTGACCTACGTTAAGGTCAACACGCGTTCTGATAAACACTCTACTACTACTCCAAGTACGCAAAGCCAGGTAGATTTTGCGACCAATGTTCTTATTCCCGAAATGAAACGTGTCGGTCTGCAAAATGTTTACTACCTTCCAAATGGTTTTGCTATTGGTACCTTACCAGCTAATGATCCTAGCTTGACACGCAAGATTGGCTTCATCTCCCACATGGATACTGCTGGCTTTAATGCTGAGGGAGTTAATCCGCAAGTCATCGAAAATTACGATGGTGGAGCTATCAACTTAGGCGATTCTGGCTTTAAACTCGATCCTGCTGATTTCAAGAGCCTTGAGAAATATCCAGGCCAAACGCTTATCACAACTGATGGCACGACCTTGCTGGGTGCTGATGACAAATCTGGGATTGCTGAGATTATGACAGCTATTGAATATCTGACTGCTCACCCTGAAATCAAACACTGTGAAATCCGTGTTGGTTTTGGTCCAGATGAAGAAATCGGTGTTGGAGCTAACAATTTTGATGCTGAAGACTTTGACGTTGACTTTGCCTATACTGTTGATGGTGGCCCACTAGGGGAGCTTCAGTACGAGACTTTCTCAGCAGCTGCTGCTGACCTTCATTTCCAAGGGCGCAATGTTCACCCTGGTACTGCTAAAGGACAGATGGTCAATGCCCTTCAGCTAGCGATTGATTTTCATAATCAACTTCCAGAGAATGACCGACCTGAATTGACAGACGGTTATCAAGGTTTCTATCATCTTATGGATGTGTCAGGTAGTGTCGAGGAGGCGCGTGCAAGCTACATCATCCGTGACTTTGAAAAGGATGCCTTTGAAGCACGTAAAGAAGCTATGCAGTCTATTGCAGACAAGATGAATCAAGAACTTGGGAATGATCGCGTGACCTTAACTCTGACAGACCAGTACTACAATATGAAAGAAGTCATCGAGAAAGACATGACGCCTGTTACCATTGCTAAGGCTGTTATGGAAGATTTAGGTATCACGCCAATTATCGAACCAATCCGTGGTGGAACAGATGGGTCTAAGATTTCCTTTATGGGTATCCCAACTCCAAATATCTTTGCTGGTGGTGAAAACATGCATGGACGTTTTGAATACGTCAGCCTTCAGACTATGGAGCGTGCGGTGGATACCATCGTTGGCATTGTATCTTATAAAGACTAAAAAAGACGAGGTAGCTCAGCTACTTCGCCTTTCTTTTTATTCATTTGGTTGAGCACTTGTCTCAGACTCACTTTGTGCTTGCTTTTCTGTTGGTTTAGAAGTAGCTGTTTCACTGTCTTTCTCGGACTTAGATTGGCTATCAGTTTCACTTGCTTTTGAACGGAGTTCCTGGTTCAAGCTAATGATCTCTTTAGCTAGAGTGAGGAGAGCTTCTTTATCACTGCTTTTGGCCGCAAGTTGATCAAAAAGGGCATCGACACGTTAAAAGTCAGCATCAGATCCTTTGTTATCCTCTAAGTACTTGTGAAGAGAGAGCAAGACATTATAGAGTTTTTGGTAGATGATCACAGTTTGCGGATCTTGTTCTGTTTCTTTTTTCTAAAGATCCTCAAGTTGTGTTTTAGCTTCGTCAAGGTCTGCATTTTCCTTTTCAGTAGCCGCTTTGATATTAGCTGCTTCTTCAGCTAGGGATTGTTTGACACCATCTTCTTTGACACGCGCTAGGAGTTGAGCAGCTTTTGTTAGAAGAGCATCCACTTCTTCCTTCTTAACATGGCTAACCCGCTCTTCTGGCATAAAATCACCGTAGAGTTCTTTTAGGAATTCATAGATGGCTGTCTTAGCAGTTTGACTATCTACTTTTTCCGTATCTAGAATAGTCTTACCAGCTTTTGTAGAAACGGGTTCTTCTTTGAGAGCTTCTTCTACTTCTAGCTTAGTTTGGTAAATAGTTGGGAATAGCTTGTTCAAATCGGTTGCTTTGAGGAAAGATTGTGACTGGTAAAGTTCCCATGTCAACTGAGCAACACGGTTCCGAAGTTCTTCTCTCAAACGACCATCAGACACATGTTCGTAGAAGTACTTGATGTACTCTACTGTTGTGACTCCTGTCCGATCTCGGAAATCTTGCAAGGCCTGAAGTTTCGCTTCAATGGCAGCCAACTCTGTCTCATCCTGTGCTAGTTTTGCTTCCTGCAAATGTACCAAAAGATCTTTCTTAGGCAAGCCATAAGTGTCCGTATCCAGTGTATTGATCTTATCTACAAGGGCTTGGTACTTCTTATCTAAAGGTGAAGTTTCAACCGGTGCCACACTTTGATCCACATGGATATACTGTTTATCAAAGAGATCCAAGGCTGCTAGATATCCAGCAGTTGAGTTTGTTGCCAATTTTTTCATATTTTCGGTGAACTGCCCCAAAGCAAGTTCAACACGTCTCTGCATGATTGGCTGGTCTTTGTAGAGACTTCTGCTATCTGCTAAAAGTTGATCCACCTTAGATAGAACTGTTTGTTCATCAAATGCTCCAGGTTGATAGGTCGATTGTAGGGCCGGAATCTTATTTTTCAAAGCTACTTCATAGCCCTTAGTTTGAACCTTAATGTAGTGATTGTGGTCTCCGTGAGGAATCACAAAACTACCACTTTCTACCTGTAAACTATAAGGAGATACCCCATCACGTAGGGCAGTTGTATACAGTTCATTTAGGAAATCCAGTTCTGGATTCCCAGTTTGGAGAGGAATACGAACATGTTCTTTTCGAACGGCATAAGGATGGATATTGGTTGGATCATAAACTTGATTCGGATTTCCAAAGACAAAGAATCCATTTGAAATGCGAATCGCTTCGAGGGGAACCCCGTAGGTCTGTGAGATATACTTGATTTTTTCTTCATCGCTCGCATCTCTTGAGAAACTTTCCACAGTCTTTGCAAGTAGTTGAACGTGCTGAGACTGATGATTTTCTTTCAAGTGATCTTGGGCAGCTTTGATTTGGGCTGCAGTCAAGTCCTTCTTAAAGAAATAATGAGCGTGATCTCCATGAGAAACTACAAAACCTTACTCATCTTCACTAATAACACGGTCAGCTGCAAAACCATGATCATGTTCTTCGCCATGATGGTGTCATGCTCCTCTCCATCATGGTCATGTTCTTCATGGTTGGTACCCTGACTTCCATGGTCACCGTCTTGGTCATGATGATCTTGTTGAGCCGGATGCTCTGCTGGTTTGCTTGGATTTTCTAAAGGTGTTGGCTTCCCACTGTCGCTAGATAAAGGAATCATACGCGCAATCTTTTCTTCCAAGGCAGAAAGCTTTGTATATGGGATGAAATGATAGTGATTTCCGTGAGGAATCGCCACGCCACTCGGCGTTCTACTTGAAATCTTAGCAGGATCAAAAATCAAGCCATCTGATTCAGCATAACGTTGACTACTTGGAAGAGCATAGAGTTGCTGCAATAGAGTCTGTAAGCTCTCTTCTGGATTGCTTGATGTTTCATCTTCTTGACTCAGATTAGTCGTTTGACTAGTTGTGTTTGGACTCGGACGATAGTCAGTCACACTTGCTTGTTTTCTAGTTCCAGAGAGGTAGGCTTGGGCAGCAGCCAATTCACTAGCAGACAAGGAGTTCTTTGGAATATAGTGGTAATGTCCACCATGAGGGACAATATAAGCATCTCCAGTATCCTCGATAATATCAGACGGATTAAAGATGTAGGCATCGTCGGTAGTATAACGGCCTTGTGATTGCGCAAGTGTCACTGCACTGTTAGAAGTTGGTGCATCGTGAGTATGACCTTGTTTTTGGCGTTCAATTTCGTCCTTCGTACGAACTTTATCAGCACGTGCCGCATCCTTAAGGTAAACATAATACTTACCATCCACCTTGATAATGTAACCACCTTTGATTTCATTAACAATATCAGCGTCTTTCAGTTGATAATTGGCATCTTTCATCAAAAGCTCCTCGCTGAAAATCGCGTCAAAAGGAACTTTACCATTGTAATAATGGAAATGATCACCATGTGAAGTCACATAACCTTGATCGGTAATTTTCACAACAATTTATTCAGCCTGAATGTCTTCTTTTTTGCTAACTTGATCTGGTGTCTGATTCTCTGCTTTTTTAGTGTCTTGCTTCCCATCAACGTAAGACACACGGTTATTATCTTTGTTTCCTTCTACCTGGTGTTGGTTCAATGCATAGATGCAAAGGTTTAGAGAAAGGACAAGAGCCGATCCTGTTGCAAGGTATTTCTTCTTCATTTTCATCATCTCCTCATTTTAATTCTTCTGCAAGAACATTCATGTTTTCTTCTAGATTTTCTAAGTAAGTTTTGTCATTTTCAGGATCTGCTTCTAAAGGATTGAGTGTCTTTAGGCTAACTCCTGTTGATTTGACCAAAGTCTCAGCGACTTTAGAAGAAGCATTGCTCTCAGTAAAGATGGTTTTAACCTTATAGGTCTTAACGAATTCTTGAATTTCTGTTAGTTGTCTCGGACTTGGCTCTTGTTCAGGGGAAATCCCTGCTATACCAAGTTGTTTCAAACCAAAGCGTTTAGCGAGATAAGAAAAGGCTGTGTGTTGTGTAACAAAGGTCTTTTGACTCGCTTTTTCAAAAATAGGCTGGTACTTCTTAGTCAATTCTTGGGCTTTAGCGATAAAGTTTTTAGCATTCTTTTGATACGTTTCCTTATTAGCACTATCAATCTCCGAAAGTTTGTCAGCGATAATCTGAGCTTCTTCACCTGCTTTTTCTGGATCTAACCAAGTGTGAGGGTCGTAGAGTGTTTTTTCATCGATGCCGTCACCAGCTTCAACATCTTCCAAACCTGGTACACGCTCCAACGTCATTCCTTCAGAAGCTTCTAAAACCTTAACTTTTGAGTTTTTCAAGTTAGGATCTAGACTTCCAGCCCAAGATTCGAGCGTATGAGAATGGTAGACAAAGACATCCGCGTCATAAATAGCAGCAATGTCATTTGCTGACGGTTCAAAGGAGTGAATCCCACTACTTGACTGAATCATCCGTACATCATTCAAGTCCCCTGATACCTCTTTTACCATGGCATAGATTGGGTAAAAACTTGTTACAATCTTCATCCCTTTTGCTTCTTGTTTTTCTTTTTGACTACATGCTCCTAAGACAAGAACCAGCAAACTTGCCATTAATAATAGAAATGTTCTTTTTTTCATCGTTACTCCTTAACTAGTATTTAACCATTTAATTAACTAGTAAATAGTTTATCTTTTTTTATTTAATAAGTCAAGATTTTAATCGCCAAAAATAAAATTACTGTTTTAGGACTCTTTGATTCATTTTTTTAAGACAGTAACCCCCAGCTTTTTTAACAAAGAAAAGGACATTATCCTATCAAAAATAGAACAATATCCTTTCGAATAGATTATAACTAATAAAAATCTTTTAAGGTTTTATTTGTTTAAGAGTCTTAATATCATACATTACTAATTCTCCATTTTTATTGTAAAACTGAACCCCATCTGGTTGAAAGATTAGAAACTTAGGATTGATTTGTGCTATTTTTGCTAACTTTTCTATATGTTCATTTAAAGTTACTTTATCTAACCCATAGTCTGGTAAATCATCGTCATTTTCTTCTTTGGAGTTTTCTTTATTTTCTAAAGGAATTTCGTTGGTTGTACCATTCTCATTTTCCCCTATATTTTTCTTCAGTTGCTCTTCAGTTTTATCTATAGCATTCTTGTTTTCATCACTATTTTCAGTAATATTTGAACCAGATTTTAATTCTTCATTACTATGAATAGGTGGTTCATTTTTGGATTCTTCTTCAAGTCTTTCTGCTATTAAATCTTGCGCTTGTTTCCATTCTTCTTCTGATAAGTCGGATTGATTGAGGGTTCTCAATGAACGACCATTTGCTCTTGGAATACTAAATGTTCTGTCTCTCCATATGAAAGTTCCTTTCGCTAATACATCCTTCGGATCAAAAATATAACCATCTGGGCTTGCAAAGCGACCTTCCGAGAGAGCTGCCTGAACTTCTTCAGCAGAGTGGATAATTTGCCAATTCTGCATTCCAACGCGTTTTTCAAGAGGAGTTACATTAGCAATAACTGATCCTGAGCCCTCATGACCTGGCTTATACCAAACCTCGGGACGGACCTCAGGGTGTTGCATTACATATTTAACAGTCGCAATTTGATCAGGCTCTAACCACGAGTAAGGAACAACATGAATATGATCAATGTGTGGGATAATGAATGAAGTGCCAGTATCATAGGTGGTATTCGCTGCATGCATCGGCAAACTTGAGACATCTACGGCCAATCTTGGTTTGATCCCTGTGTCTACTATATCATAACGATAATGAGCTCTATCCTTAAGCATGAGTTCTTGTTCAGAAAAAGCAATTTGAGTAAGATCAAGTTTATCTCGAGAATAGAAGTATTCTTTTCCATCTTCTTTAAGAACATAACCAACTTTACCATCTTTGGTCACTTTACCAGTCACTTTTTTTGAATCAAATTTTGGTTTTTCTTTGTTATCCATATTCTCTGAAGGAATAACGCTCTCATTAGGTCGGCCTTTTTCCTTCATCCATTTACTAACTTCATCTAATTCAGATTGCTCTAACTCTCCAAATCCCACATAATGGAAATGATTTCCATGTTTTGCTATAATACCTGATTTATCAACTGAATAGATAGAATCTTTACTGAATACATATCCATCACTAGTATCGTACGGTTTGCCATCCAGACCTTTACCATAAGCCTTAATTAAATTTCCTAAAAATTTATGCTCAACTGTACTATTTGCTTGCTTTTGAGTATTTACTGGCCTGTTGTTTCCATTATTTTGTCCTTTTACAGAAATCATTCTCGCAATCTTCTGCTCTAAGTCAGACATCTGTGAATAGGGGATAAAATGATAATGGTCTCCATGAGGTACTGCAACGCCATTCGCAGTTTTTCTTGTGATTTGTGCCGGATCAAAGATAAGCCCATCTGATTCGACGTGTCGTTGACTGAGTGGCAAGGCGTAAAGTTGTTTCAGAAGACTATCAATATCCTCATCACCTTGACTTGTTTGGCTATCGTCGCTAATGTTGTTAGCCATGTTCGTATAGCTGTTGCTTTGACTGTTATGACTGTTTCCTTGGTTATTATAGGATGAGATCCATCCATCTGCATCACTACTAGCACTGTCGTCATTGGTGCGGCGGTAAGTAGGCGTATTTGATTGGCCACTTCTACCAGATAGGAAGGCTTCTGCTGCAGCCAATTCGCTGGTTGATAACTCACTCTTAGGAATGTAATGGTAATGATCGCCATGAGGAACGATATAAGCATCACCAGTATCTTCAATGATATCAAAGGCATTAAAGATGTAGCCATCGTCTGTGGTGTAGCGTCCTTGTGAACGTGCCAAGGCCACCGCACCATCGTTTGCTGAAGTCCCTCCTTCACGATGCTGACTATGTTCTTGTTTTTGCCTATTGATTTCTTCTTTTGTACGGACATTATCCGCATGGGATGCATCCTTAAGGTAAACATAGTATTTCCCATCTACCTTGATGACATAACCACCCTTGATTTCACTGACAATATCTTCATCTTTTAGCGTATAGTTTGGATCTTTCATGAGCAACTCTTCACTGATGATAGCGTCATAAGGGACTTTGCCATTATAGTAATGATAGTGGTCGCCATGCGAAGTGACATAGCCCTGGTCTGTTATCTTGATGACGATTTGCTCCGCATTGATGCCTTCTTTCTTGCTGACTTCATCAGGAGTCATATTCTCCGTTTTTTGTGCTGCTTGTTGTTTACCATCTATATAGGAAACACGATTATTTTCTTTTACTGTTCTAGCTTGATACAGTCCCAACTCATAAGAACAAACACTTAAAATCAAAGCTGCCGCAGAACCAGCAAGGTATTTTTTATTAATTTTCATTGAAACTCACTTTCTTTTTGATATTTCTAGTTGCAATTCATTTCTAAATTGTAGAAACTCCTTTCTATTACTTAATTGGTTAATAGTTTACTCCTAAATTTGCAACTTGTCAAGGATTTTATGAACCAGTTAAGTATTTTTTTTTATTCTCCACAACTACTTTTTCAAGATTGGACTTTCTATAAGAAAGATTTGCTTGAAAATTCTGGCTCTATAATATCTGTAGTGGGTAAAAACCACTATGGAAATTTGAACTGCACCCCAAAAGTTAGACAGAAAAAATCTAACTTTTGGGGTGTT
>NZ_JAUMZR010000025.1:0-29283 GCF_030528045.1 Streptococcus sp. | reverse complement strand
AAAGCTCCATAATTTCCATAGTGGTTTTTACCCACTACAGATATTATAGAGCCTAGTATAATAACAGTATCTTTATTCTTGAACAATTAACAAAATGATAGTAAAATGTAATAGGAAATGTTAATCTGATTACTATATAAAAAGGAGAATTTTATGAAAAAGTTACTATCCTTCTCAATTGCCTTACTTTCCATCACAACACTAGTTGCTTGTTTTGGACATAAGGCGGAATCAAAGGTCCCAGAAGAAAAAATTGAACAGAAGCAAATCAAGTTTGATGAGAAGTTGTTTAAAAAAGCTGGACTCTTGCCTTTTAAAAATGAAAAGCAGCTAGAACTTGGGGAATTGGATTCTAAATCACGCGCAACGGGTGCTCATATTCAACTTAAGGACAGTGATGAGCCAACTGAGAAGAGAGAGTCCAAGTTGACTTATGATCCAGTTGGATGGCACAATTATAAATTCTTTTATGGTGACGGTAAAAAAGAAGCTTGGTTGATGAGTAGAGGTCATCTGATTGGTTATCAGTTTAGCGGATTAAACGATGAAAAGAGGAATCTGGTTCCAATGACTAACTGGCTCAATGCTGGAAATTATTCTGGAACAGATGACCAAAACCAAAGTAGCATGCTTTATTATGAAAATCGATTGGACTCTTGGTTGGCCAATCATCCGAACTACTATCTTGACTACAAGGTGACCCCAATCTATCAGAAAGATGAATTGATTCCGAGACAAATTGAATTGCAGTATGTGGGAATTGATGAAAATGGCAAACTCTTGGAGATCAAGTTGGGCGGTAGTAAAGAAAAGGTTGATCAGTATTCAGTGACACATGTTATTCTAGACAATGTTTCAGCTAATGCGGAAATCAATTATTTGGATGGTACGGCTAAAAATACAGTCGAAAACGAAGAAGAAAAAGCTAAGAAAGAAGCTGAGGAAAAAGCCAAGAAAGAGGCTGAAGAAAAAGAAGCAGCTGAAAAGAAAGCAAAAGAAGAAGAACAGGAAAAAGCTCGCCAAGCCGCACAAGAACAGGAAGAAAGTCAGGAATCAAACTCACAATCAACAAATTCAGGTGGCTACTTTAGAGATAGAAACGGAAGATGGCACAGACCAAATGGTAAATTCGCTTCCAAGAAAGAAATAAGAGAAGCCGGATTGCAGTGGTAGGAAGAATTTAGTAGACATACAGTCAAAAAGCCGTTGGAAAACGGTTTTTTGTTATAATTAAATGAAGAATGTAGAATTGAAGGAGAATATCATGACTTTTGAAGAAATCCTGCCTGGATTAAAAGCTAAGAAAAAATATGTACGAACTGGTTGGGGAGGAGCTGAAAACTATGTTCAGCTTTTTGACACTATCGAGCAAAACGGGGTTGCACTTGAAGTGACGCCTTATTTCCTCATCAACGTGTCAGGAGAAGGGGAAGGTTTTTCCATGTGGAGTCCGACACCTTGTGATGTTTTGGCGACAGATTGGGTAGAAGTTCATGACTAGACGTGTATTGATTACAGGAGTGAGCTCAGGGATTGGTCTGGCTCAAGCTCGACTCTTTTTAGAGAAGGGTTATCAAGTTTATGGAGTTGACCAAGATGAAAATCCACTCTTGGAGGGTGATTTTCACTTTTTACAGAGAGATTTGACCTTAGACTTGAAACCTGTTTTTGACTGGTGCCCTCAGGTGGATATTTTGTGCAATACTGCAGGAGTCTTGGATGATTACAAACCGCTATTGGAACAATCAGCGCAGGAAATTCAAGAGTTTTTTGAAATCAACTATATGACTCCTGTTGAGTTGACTCGCTATTATTTGACGCAAATGCTGGAAAATAAAAAAGGAATCATTATCAATATGTGCTCGATTGCTTCGAGCCTAGCAGGTGGTGGTGGTCACGCCTATACCTCGTCTAAGCATGCTTTGGCTGGGTTTACCAAGCAGTTGGCTCTGGACTATGCAGAGGCAGGTATTCAGGTCTTTGGTATCGCTCCAGGAGCTGTTAAGACAGCTATGACCGCTGCGGACTTTGAACCAGGTGGGCTGGCGGACTGGGTGGCTAGTGAAACGCCAATCAAGCGCTGGATTGAGCCAGAGGAAGTAGCAGAAATTAGCCTTTTCTTAGCAAGTGGAAAAGCGAGCGCCATGCAAGGACAAATCCTGACCATTGATGGTGGCTGGTCTTTGAAGTAGGAGGAGTTGGATGGAAATCAAAAAACACTTTGGAGTCTATGCTGTTTGCTTTGAAAATGGGAAGTTACTCTGCATTGAAAAAACGAGAGGCCCTTATCAACATCGTTATGATCTACCCGGTGGTAGTCAGCAACTTGGTGAAGGACTGACGGAAACGCTGATTAGAGAAGTTATGGAAGAGACGGGATTTACCGTTAGAAACTACTCAAATCCTCGAATCTACGATGTTTTCGTCAGGGAAGAGTTGAAAAATTTTATGGTTCACCATATCATGGCATTTTATGATATTGAGGTCAACGAGAAGGAGCCTCAAGTTACGATTTCGGAAGCTGTGCCTGATGGTGCGAATGATTCACTCGGATATATTTGGATGGATATTCAGAAAATCACAGAAGAAAATGCATCACCATTAGTCTTGAAGGTCAAGTCTGAATTATTAGGATTTCCAGAGCTGGACAAGACCTTGTATATGAATTGGAAGGTGAATGATGAGAAATCAACTTGCCCTTAGTGGCGAAAAACTTGACGAAAAAGTTTATCCTCAGTTATTGCACCACGTCGGTATGATTCGTGGAGAATACTTACTGAGAGAGCTTAATCAAAACATCCTATTAGCAAGTTGCCAGCAATTTGTAAAAGATTATCTAGATACCATTTGCTCCTTGTACTCAGATGAAGAGGTTTGGTATCGTTTTTCAGAGTTAACAAATACGGAAGCTAATTGTTTAGAGGGGACTAAAGAGCATTTTGATGAAAATCATCCCTTGTTTGGTTATAGAGGAACTAGGCGCTTGCTGGCGTGTCCTGAAGAATTTCAGGCTGAAGCACATGTCGTTACAGAAGTTTATCAAACAAATCCCAATCTGTCTGTTATTTTTCCTTTTATCAATGATGCTGAGCAGTTAAAACAAGCTATTAGAGTATTGCGTGAGCATGGTTTTACTGGAAAAGTCGGCACAATGATTGAATTACCGTCAGCATATTTTGACTTGGACAGGATACTGGAAACGGGTATTTCAAAGATTGTAGTTGGAATGAATGATTTGACTTCTTTTGTTTTTGCGACCGTGAGAAATAGTCAATGGCATGATATGGAAAGTCCAATTATGTTAGATATGCTAAGACAGATGCTGGATAAAGCAAGGATGAAAAAGATTGACTTGGTTGTAGCAGGTTATCTGAACTTTTCCTTCATACAAAAAATGAATCAGATGGGTATCAAATGCATTATACACTACAGTTCTATTCCAGAGATTTTTGATTTAGAGATTGACCATCCAGACCACCTCAAACGTGTAAAAGAAGAAAGTACAAAATTACAAAGGAGTGACCTATGACACCGCAAGAAATGTGGAATATTTACAAGCAAATTAACCCCTCTATCGGAGATGAGATAGACGCATGGGCTTTTGGAGTGGAAGCCGATACCTTGGCAGATTTGGTTTTAAAAGGCGAAAAGACAGCAACCGCCTCAGCCTACGACCTCTACGCACAAGAAGACGAACCTCTTCCACAAGAAGGGTCCTTCGATGTCATTTTAGACAGTCAAAATCAGGCTGTCTGTATTGTCGAAATTACTAAGGTCTCCGTTCAGCCTTTTCATCAAGTTTCTGCAGACCATGCCTACAAGGAAGGTGAGGGAGACAAATCTTTAGCCTATTGGTGCCAGGTTCATGAAGACTGTTTCACCGAGTGGATGAGGGAGGCTGGACTGACTTTTACACCTGACAGCAAGGTCGTTTTAGAAGAATTTCGCAAGGTCTATCCTCTGTAGACAGATAGAAGGAAGAAAGTTTTGGAAATCGCCGTCCAATCCTTTTTTCTTAGGCAAAACATGATATAATAAGTTTGTTTGTAGAAGAGTAGCAGCTCTTAAACTTAGAATAGGAGAAAACTATGCAAGCAGTTGAACATTTTATTACGCAATTTGTTCCTGAACACTATGATTTATTTTTAGACTTGAGTCGTGAGACCAAGACGTTTTCTGGGAAGGTGACCATTACTGGTCAAGCACAGAGTGACCGTATTTCCCTTCACCAAAAAGACTTGGAAATCGCTTCTGTAGAAGTTGCGGGTCAAGCTCGTCCATTTACAGTTGATCATGACAATGAAGCCCTTCATATCGAATTAGCTGAGGCTGGCAAAGTTGAAGTGGTTCTTGACTTTTCTGGTAAAATCACAGACAACATGACAGGGATTTACCCTTCTTATTACACAGTTGATGGTGTCAAGAAGGAGGTCTTGTCTACCCAGTTTGAGAGTCATTTCGCGCGCGAAGCCTTCCCATGTGTGGATGAGCCTGAAGCCAAAGCAACTTTTGACCTTTCTCTACGTTTTGACCAAGCGGAAGGTGAAGTGGCCTTGTCAAACATGCCTGAGATTGATTTGGAAAACCGTAAGGAAACAGGCATCTGGAAGTTTGAGACAACACCTCGTATGTCTTCTTACTTGTTGGCCTTTGTTGCTGGTGATTTGCAAGGTGTGACCGCCAAAACTAAAAATGGTACCCTCGTCGGTGTCTACTCAACGAAAGCCCACCCACTATCTAACCTTGATTTCTCACTGGACATCGCCGTTCGCTCTATCGAGTTTTACGAAGATTACTACGGAGTTAAGTATCCAATCCCTCAATCACTTCACATCGCCCTTCCTGACTTCTCAGCTGGTGCTATGGAAAACTGGGGTCTTGTGACCTACCGTGAAGTTTACTTGGTTGTAGATGAGAACTCAACCTTTGCTAGCCGTCAACAAGTAGCTCTTGTTGTGGCGCATGAGTTGGCTCACCAATGGTTTGGAAACCTCGTGACTATGAAATGGTGGGATGATCTTTGGCTTAATGAAAGCTTCGCTAACATGATGGAATACGTCTGTGTGGATGCCATCGAGCCAAGTTGGAATATCTTTGAAGACTTCCAAACAGGTGGTGTTCCAGCTGCGCTTAAACGCGATGCGACGGATGGTGTTCAGTCTGTCCATGTCGAAGTCAAACATCCAGATGAAATCAATACCCTCTTTGACGGAGCTATCGTCTATGCCAAAGGAAGCCGTCTCATGCACATGCTTCGCCGTTGGCTAGGTGATGCTGATTTCGCTAAAGGCTTGCATGCTTACTTTGAAAAACACCAATACAGCAATACAATTGGTCGTGACCTTTGGAATGCTCTCGGACAAGCATCAGGACGTGATGTTGCAGCCTTCATGGATTTTTGGTTGGAACAGCCTGGTTATCCAGTTCTCACTGTCAAAGTTGAAAATGATGTTTTGAAGATTTCACAAAAACAATTCTTTATCGGTGAGCACGAAGACAAGAACCGTCTCTGGGTTGTGCCACTCAACAGCAACTGGAAAGGTCTACCAGATACACTTGAAACTGAAAGTATCGAAATCCTTGGCTATGCTGCTCTTCTTGCTGAAAACGAAGGAGCACTTCGTCTCAATACTGAAAATACAGCTCACTATATTACAGACTATCAAGGAGACTTGTTAGAAGCTGTTCTTGCTGAGCTAGAGACACTTGATAACACAAGCAAACTACAAATCGTCCAAGAACGTCGTCTGCTTGCTGAAGCAGGGCACATTTCTTATGCAGACTTGCTCCCAGTCCTTGATAAACTTGCTAAGGAAGAGTCTTACCTGGTGGTTTCAGCTATTTCTCAAGTGATTTCAGCCCTTGAGCGCTTTATTGATGAAGGAACGGATGCTGAAACAGCCTTCAAAGCACTGGTTGCTAAATTGGCTCGTCACAACTATGACCGTCTTGGTTTTGAAGCCAAAGATGGAGAATCAGATGAGGATGAATTGGTTCGTCAGTTGGCCGTTTCTATGATGATTCGCTCTAATGATGCAGAAGCTAGTCAAGCCGCTAGCCAAATCTTTGCAGCTCATAAGGAAAATCTTGCAGGACTTCCAGCAGCCATCCGTGCACAAGTTCTCATAAATGAGATGAAACACCATGAGACAAAGAACTTGGTCGCAACTTATCTGGACCTCTACACTCATGCCACAGATGCTGTTTTCAAACGCCAGTTGGCAGCTGCTCTAGCCTACAGTACAGATGCTGACAATATCCAAACCTTGATTAGTTCATGGAAGGATAAGTTTGTTGTGAAACCACAAGACTTGTCTGCTTGGTATTACCAGTTCCTAGATCATCAAACAACTCAAGAAACTGTTTGGGTATGGGCGCGCGAAAACTGGGCTTGGATCAAGGCAGCTCTTGGTGGGGATATGAGCTTTGATAGCTTTGTTATCCTACCTGCCCATGTATTTAAGACAGAGCAACGCTTGGCAGAGTACAAGGAATTCTTTGAACCGCAACTTTCTGACCTTGCTCTTAGCCGTAACATTCGTATGGGGATCAAGGATATCGCAGCGCGTGTTGACTTGATCAAGCGTGAGAAAGCAGCAGTCGAAGCTGTTGTAGCTCAATATGGCAAAGCTTAATTCATTCGAAATGTAAATAAAAAACTCAACTTTCTATCTTAAAAGAAGAGAGAGTTGAGTTTTTTTAAGGCAATTTTGGTATAATAATCATAACAAGGAGGAGTTTCTGATGATAAAAATCTTATTAGTAGAAGATGACCTAGGCCTGTCAAACTCAGTATTTGACTTTTTAGATGATTTTGCAGATGTTATGCAGGTTTTTGATGGAGAAGAAGGTCTCTACGAAGCTGAGAGTGGCGTCTATGACTTGATTTTGCTTGACCTGATGTTGCCAGAAAAAAATGGTTTCCAAGTCTTGAAAGAATTGCGCGAAAAAGGAATTACCACACCAGTCCTTATCATGACTGCCAAAGAGAGTTTGGATGACAAGGGACATGGTTTTGAGTTGGGAGCGGATGACTACCTCACCAAACCTTTCTACCTAGAAGAACTCAAAATGCGGATCCAAGCCCTTCTCAAACGTTCAGGTAAGTTTAACGAAAACACCTTGACCTATGGGGATATTGTCGTTAACCTTTCAACGAATGAAGTGAAAGTGGAAGATACTCCTGTGGAACTACTCGGAAAAGAGTTTGAGTTATTGGTTTATTTCCTTCAAAATCAAAATGTTATTCTTCCTAAGACGCAAATTTTTGACCGTCTATGGGGATTTGATAGCGATACGACGATTTCCGTTGTAGAAGTCTATGTCTCAAAAGTTCGTAAGAAATTGAAGGGAACAGCCTTTGCTGAAAATCTTCAAACCTTGCGTAGTGTCGGGTATATTTTAAAAGATGTTCAATAAACTAAAAAAAACATGGTATGCGGATGATTTCAGCTATTTCATTCGAAACTTTGGAGTGTTCACCCTGATCTTCTCTGCGATGACCTTGATTATCCTCCAGGTCATGCACTCGAGTCTCTATACTTCTGTAGATGAAAAACTCCAAGCCCTTAGTAGCAGCCCCCAAGCGGTTATCCAGTTAGCCCTGAATCGGGCAACTGAAGAGGTCAAGGATATTCAACCAGCAACAGCGGATGCCAGCAAGGCTGAAATCAAACCCAATGTCAGCTCCAATACGGAAGTCTTGCTCTTTGACAAGGATTTTAACCAACTCTTACTAGGGAACCGTTTTTTAGGTTTGGACAAGATCAAGCTGGACAAAAAAGAGTTGAATCACATTCGGCAAATCCAAGTTGTCAATAGCTATGGTCAGGAAGAAACCTATCGGATGATTTTGATGGAAACCAACTCATCTTCCGTCTCAAGCAACGTCAAATATGCTGCAGTTTTAATCAATACCAGCCAGCTCGAGCAAATCAGCCAAAACCACGAGCATTTAATTGTTGTAGTCATGGCTAGTTTCTGGCTCCTGTCTTTAATTGCCAGTGTTTACTTGGCACGCGTCAGTGTCAAACCCTTGCTGGAAAGTATGCAAAAGCAGAAGTCCTTTGTTGAAAATGCCAGTCACGAACTGAGAACGCCTTTGGCTGTTTTACAAAATCGTTTAGAAAATCTCTTTCGAAAACCAGAGGCAACGATCATGGAATCCAGCGAAAGTATTGCTTCGAGCCTTGAAGAAGTTCGCAACATGCGCTTCCTCACGACCAATCTCCTCAACCTTGCACGTCGCGATGATGGAATCAAACCAGAAATAGCAGAAGTATCACCACAGTTCTTTAAGACGACCTTTGCTAACTATGAGTTGATTGCTTCTGAAAATGATCGTATTTTTGAGTATGAAAATCGGATTTATCGTCCCTTCATGACCGATCAGTTGCTCCTAAAACAGCTCATGACCATCTTATTTGACAATGCCATCAAGTATACCGAAGAAGATGGGAAAATTGAGTTCGTAGTTCATGCTACAGATCGCCATCTCTATCTAACAGTGACAGATAATGGGATTGGAATCTCAGCTCCTGACAAGAAGAAAATCTTTGACCGATTTTACCGTGTAGACAAAGCGAGAACCCGTCAGAAAGGTGGCTTTGGTCTTGGACTATCTTTGGCCAAGCAGATTGTTGACGCTTTGCGAGGAACGATTAGCGTGAAAGATAACAAACCTAGAGGAACAATTTTTGAAGTTAAGATCGCTATTCAATCTCCTTCAAAACGTAAGAATAAATAAAAAAGACAGTTAGATAACTGTCTTTTTTGATAACTAGAAAAGAGGTTGGTAGTAGTGCCAACCTTTATTTTGAAAATTTTCGTTTCATTATCTTTCGTTGAAGTTGTAAAAGGGCAAAACTAAGACCCATTGCAGCGACAAAGGATAAAGCTGTATTTAATTTTATAGCTAAAAAGATAAAACTAAAAAGTGCCATAAAAATACAGAAACAAGCGATATTTACAAAAAATAAAATCTCTTTTAGATTAGGGCCGACTGGGGCTTCTGGTGTGTAATCTTGGTAAAGCGGAGTTTGTTTCGATTCGGGAGCTTGTTCAAACTCATAAGCTTCTAATTTTCTTGCGGACATGATTCTCTCCTTAACAGTACATAACTATTTTATCATTTTTTATGCAGAGAATTATTACAGAATTGTTACAAAACTACTAAAGTCTCTTATCAACTTCTAAGTCTCTCTTCTTGACACCCACCCACTAGAGAAAATGATAGCATGGATGTTACACTTAAAACAGATGACCTGACCTTCTTAATTATAAATATATTGAGAAAGGTAAGGATAACTTATATAAATTGATAGCAAGCTGAGGCTTTTCCTAAGATGATTTGTTGAGTTGCTACCTGGATACTTTTGAAGAGTATTGATAGGAGTTGTTTTGAATGGATGATAAGACAGAGATTCTGTCTATTGAACTGGGGGGCTTTTTGCTACCTCTGGGAAATGTTAAAGGAGATAAGCATGTATCTTGCTATCAAAGAGATATTACGAAACAAACTTCGATATAGTTTGATCTTAACGACCATTTTTCTTATCGCTTTTATGGTCTTTTTTATGACCAGTCTAGCTCTCGGTCTTGTGCGAAACAACCGAGCAGCTATTGATAATTGGCAAGCGACGGGTGTCATTTTATCCGACTATGCAAATGATAATTTGACGGCATCTTTTATTCCTGAAAAGGACTACAAGGATAAGAATTCTGAAGAGGCTGCTCCATTGGGCTATATGTTTGCTGTGACAAATCTAGTCGATGGTGGTGAAAAGGTCAATGTTTCCATTTTGCTCAAGACTGGGACTCTTTTATCTCTCCTAGTTTGACGGAGGGTCGTTATCCTGAAAGAGATGATGAGGTTGTCGTGGATCAGTCTTTTGAGAACTATGGGATGAAGCTAGGTGATGCCATTCAGCTCAATGGAAGCGAGGCAAGTTACAAGATTGTAGGCCTGACTCAAGGAAATAAGTTTTTCACCGAGCCTGTTGTCTTTACGAGTCTGACAACTTATTGGACCTTACAAGGAACCTTGAAAGCCAATCGTTCCATCTCTGCCTTGGTATTGAAAAATGACATAGAAGTGGCTGGTGACGGACTGAAACAGATTTCCATCCCAAAAATGATATCGAAAATTCCTGGTTACACACCTCAGGTGAATGTATTTTCAGGAATGATTCTTGCTATGATTGTTATCACAGGCTTGATTGTGGGGATTTTTGTTTATATCATTACCATCCAAGAACTAGGTCTTTATGGAATAATGCGGGCTCAGGGGATACAGATCAAAACCATTGTATGGTCTCTGTTCTGTCAAATCTTCCTCCTAGCTGGTATGGGGATTGCTTTAGCCTTGCTGGCAATCGGAGGAGTGATTTTAGTCTTACCAGCTACCTTCTTTTTCTATCCAAGTTGGATAGCCTACTCTGTCCTAAGTTTGGTAATTTGCTTGATGGCTCTTCTAGGTTGTGTCATTTCACTTCCACGTTTGTTAAAGGTGGACCCGATTACTGCGATTGCAGAGTGATAAGGAGAATAGTATGACAGCATTGATTGAAATGACTCAAGTGACAAAAACCTACGGGGAAGGAAAGATGAAAGTCGTAGACTTACATGAGACGAATTTTCAGCTAAATGCAGGAGAGTTCGTAGCTATCGTTGGGCCTTCAGAATCTGGAAAGACGACCTTTCTAACAACTCTAGGACAACTACAGGAGGCATCGAGTGGAAAGATTCTAGTCAAAGGGAAGGAAACAGGCAGTTTAACGGAGAAGGAAAAAACAGATCTCCGTTTTAGAGAGTTTGGTTTCATTCTCCAGGCTTCAAACCTAATTCCTTTTCTAACGGTCAAGGAACAGCTTGACTTGATAGACAGACTGGATAAGGGAAAAAATAGTAAAAGTGACCGAAAAGAGCTGTTTGACTTGTTGGATTTGGAAAAGGTCCAGGATCAGTATCCCAAGGCTCTATCGGATGGCGAACGTCAACGTGCCGCGATTGCTAGAGCGCTTTATAACAATCCGAGTATCGTTCTTGCAGATGAGCCGACAGCCAGTCTTGACACCGAGCGTGCTTACCAAGTAACGGAGATGCTGGCTGCCATTGCCCATGAACAAGGTAGAGGAGTTGTCATGATTACACATGATACACGCCTTCTTGATAAGGTTGATAGTATTTATGTCATGAACGATGGCCACCTAGTTGAAGAAACACATGCATAAAATAGAGTGAATGGTACAAGTTGCTGTTCACTTTTTTGATTGGGAAAGATAGAAACAAGTTTAACTTTTTGTGAAACTCTCAGTAACCATAGCTGATTTTTGAGAAATGTGGTATAATTTTTCTTATGGAAAAGATTATCATTACAGCAACTGCTGAAAGTATTGAACAAGTTAAACAACTACTCGAAGCTGGCGTAGATCGTATCTATGTTGGTGAGAAAGATTTTGGCCTTCGTCTGCCAACAACCTTTAGTTATGACGAGTTGCGCACCATCGCTAAGCTCGTTCATGATGGGGGTAAGGAGTTGATCGTTGCAGTCAACGCCCTCATGCACCAAGATATGATGGACCGCATCAAGCCCTTCCTAGACTTCTTGGAAGAAATCAAGACAGACTATATTACTGTTGGGGATGCAGGTGTCTTTTACGTGGTCAATCGTGATGGCTATTCCTTCAAGACTATCTACGATGCTTCAACCATGGTAACAAGTAGTCGTCAAATTAACTTCTGGGGACAAAAGGCTGGCGCATCTGAGGCGGTTTTGGCGCGTGAAATTCCATCTGCTGAGCTCTTCAAGATGCCTGAGATTTTGGAAATTCCTGCTGAAGTGTTGGTTTACGGAGCTAGTGTCATTCACCATTCTAAGCGTCCGCTCTTACAAAACTACTATAACTTTACGCATATCGATGATGAAAAGACACGTAAACGTGACCTCTTCTTGGCAGAACCGAGTGACCCAGAGAGCCATTACTCTATCTTTGAAGATAATCATGGTACCCACATCTTTGCAAATAACGACCTTGATTTGATGACCAAATTGACAGAATTGGTAGAACATGGTTTCACTCACTGGAAGCTAGAGGGACTCTACACCCCAGGTCAGAACTTTGTGGAGATTGCTAAACTCTTTATTCAGGCGTGTGGCTTGATACAAGAGGGGAATTTCAGTCATGATCACGCTTTCTTGTTAGATGAGGAAGTGCGCAAGTTACACCCTAAAAACCGTTTCCTCGACACAGGATTCTATGATTATGATCCTGATATGGTTAAATAGGACACCAAAACCCGAAATAAAAATGTTCGGGTTTTTCCAGTGTATCCATGAAATAAAAACGGATACATGTTATAATAAAAATAGATCTTTAATGGAGGTGTTTAAGTGGAGAAACTGAAAAAGATGGCAGGTATCAAGGCTGCTGAGTTTGTCAAGGATGGTATGATTGTTGGACTCGGTACTGGATCAACTGCCTACTATTTCGTAGAGGAAGTAGGTCGTCGGATCAAGGAAGAAGGTTTGCAGATTACTGCTGTGACAACTTCCAGTGTGACCAGTAAACAGGCTGAAGAACTAAACATCCCACTAAAGTCGATTGATCAAGTGGACTTTGTCGATGTGACAGTTGACGGGGCGGATGAAGTAGATAGCCAGTTTAACGGAATCAAAGGCGGAGGTGGTGCCCTTCTGATGGAGAAGATTGTGGCAACGCCCTCAAAAGAATACATTTGGGTGGTAGATGAAAGCAAACTGGTAGAGAAACTAGGTGCTTTTAAATTGCCAGTAGAAGTGGTTCAGTATGGTGCAGAACAGGTCTTTCGTCGGTTTGAGCGAGCTGGCTACAAACCAAGTTTCCGTGAAAAAGATGGCCAACGTTTTGTGACCGATATGCAGAACTTTATCATTGACCTAGCCTTGGATGTCATTGAAGATCCGATTGCTTTCGGACAAGAATTGGACCATGTCGTTGGTGTCGTAGAGCACGGCTTGTTCAACCAAATGGTGGATAAGGTCATCGTAGCGAGACGAGATGGTGTTCAGATTTTAACTTCAACAAAAGCAAGATAACTAAAATAATAAGGAGACAGACTATGTCAAAATTTAATCGTATTCACTTGGTGGTACTGGATTCTGTGGGAATCGGTGCTGCGCCAGATGCCAATAACTTTGTCAATGCAGGGGTCCCAGACGGAGCTTCTGACACACTGGGACACATTTCAAAAACAGTTGGTTTGAATGTGCCAAACATGGCCAAAATCGGTCTAGGAAATATTCCTCGCGAAACGCCGCTTAAGACTGTACCAGCTGAAAGCAATCCAACAGGTTATGCAACAAAATTGGAAGAAGTTTCCCTTGGTAAGGATACCATGACTGGTCACTGGGAAATCATGGGACTCAATATTACCGAGCCTTTCGATACTTTCTGGAACGGATTCCCAGAAGAAATCTTGACAAAAATCGAAGAATTTTCAGGACGTAAGGTCATTCGTGAAGCCAACAAACCTTACTCAGGTACGGCTGTTATCGATGATTTTGGACCACGTCAGATGGAAACTGGGGAGTTGATTATCTACACTTCAGCTGACCCAGTTTTGCAGATTGCTGCCCACGAAGATATTATTCCTTTGGATGAATTGTACCGTATCTGTGAATACGCTCGTTCAATTACACTTGAACGTCCTGCCCTTCTAGGCCGTATCATTGCTCGTCCGTATGTTGGTGAACCAGGTAACTTCACTCGTACGGCAAATCGTCGAGACTTAGCCGTTTCTCCATTTGCACCAACTGTTTTGGATAAATTGAACGAAGCTGGCATCGATACGTACGCTGTTGGTAAAATAAACGATATCTTTAACGGTGCGGGTATTAACCATGACATGGGCCACAACAAGTCAAACAGCCACGGAATTGATACATTATTGAAGACCATGGGACTTGCTGAGTTTGAAAAAGGATTCTCCTTCACAAACTTGGTAGACTTTGATGCCTTTTACGGTCACCGCCGCAATGCTCACGGTTACCGTGATTGCTTGCATGAGTTCGATGAGCGCTTGCCTGAAATTATCGCTGCCATGAGAGAGAATGATCTTCTTTTGATTACTGCTGACCATGGAAATGATCCAACCTATGCTGGAACTGACCATACTCGTGAATATATTCCACTTTTAGCTTACAGCCCTAGCTTTAAGGGAAATGGTGTCATTCCAGTTGGACATTTTGCAGATATCTCAGCGACAGTTGCGGATAACTTTGGTGTGGAAACTGCCATGATTGGGGAAAGTTTCTTAGATAAATTGGTATAAGATGACGCGATATGCTTTACTGGTAAGGGGCATTAATGTAGGTGGGAAAAATAAAGTTGTCATGGCGCAACTTCGTCAAGAACTGACAGAGTTGGGACTGGAAAAGGTTGAAACCTACATCAACAGTGGCAACATTTTCTTTACTTCGACAGCTCCCAAAGCCCAATTGGTTGAAAAGTTAGAGGCTTTCTTTGAAATTCATTATCCATTTATTAAGAGCTTTTCCTTGTTGAGTCTTGAGGACTTTGAAGAGGAACTTGAAAATCTGCCTCAATGGTGGACCAAAGATTTGGCACGAAAGGATGTGCTCTTCTACACGGAGAGCTTGGATGTGGATCAAGTCATCGAGAAAGTGAACAGTTTGGAACTGAAAGATGAAGTGGTTCATTTTGGAAGACTTGGGATTTTCTGGGGAAAATTCTCTGAGGAATCCTACTATGCAACTGCCTATCATAAGTACTTGCTCAAGATGCCTTTTTATCGCAACATCACCATTCGCAACGCAAAAACCCTTGACAAAATCGGTCAAATGCTAAAAAATAATAAAGGAGATACACAATGACATTTTTAGATAAAATCAAGGAAACAGCTGCTTTCCTGAAAGACAAGGGAATCCAAGCGCCTGAGTTCGGTCTAATCCTTGGATCAGGACTTGGAGAATTGGCAGAAGAAATCGAAAATCCAGTTGTAGTAGATTATGCAGACATTCCAAACTGGGGTCGTTCAACAGTTGTCGGACACGCTGGGAAATTGGTATATGGTGAACTTTCAGGCCGTAAGGTCTTGGCTCTTCAAGGTCGTTTTCATTTCTACGAAGGCAATCCTCTTGAGGTCGTGACTTTCCCAGTTCGTGTGATGAAAGTCCTCGGTTGTGAAGGTGTCATTGTAACCAATGCGGCTGGTGGTATTGGATATGGTCCTGGTACCTTGATGGCTATCTCAGACCATATCAACATGACGGGTCAGAACCCATTGATGGGTGAAAACTTGGATGATTTTGGTCCACGTTTCCCAGATATGTCTAAAGCCTACACTCCAGAATATCGTGCTACTGCCCATGAAGTTGCTAAGAAACTTGGTATCAAGCTTGATGAAGGTGTCTATATCGGTGTAACCGGTCCGACTTATGAAACCCCAGCAGAAATTCGTGCCTATAAGACATTGGGAGCAGATGCAGTTGGTATGTCTACAGTTCCTGAAGTGATTGTGGCAGCCCACTCTGGCTTGAAAGTTCTCGGTATTTCATGTATTACTAACCATGCTGCAGGTTTCCAAGAAGAACTCAACCACGAAGAAGTTGTAGAAGTGACTGAACGTGTTAAAGGCGACTTCAAAGGCTTGCTTAAAGCGATTCTTGCTGAATTGTAATGTCATGAGAGTTCACTTTATTTTACATGAGACATTTGAGGTTCCAGGCGTATATCTAAAATGGGCTATAGAACGAGGTCATCAAATTACATCAACAAAGGTTTATGAAAAAGAACCTCTTCCTGAAACAATTGACGGGATTGATTTTCTGATTGTCATGGGTGGTCCTCAATCACCTGATGAGGATAGAGAAAACTTCCCATACTATGATCCAAAGGCTGAGCTTGCTTTTATGAAAGAAGCGATTGCTGCAGATATTTATATTGTTGGTGTCTGTCTTGGTGCGCAACTCCTATCTGTTGCCTATGGTGCGAAGTATGAACATAGTCCAGAACGCGAGATCGGAGTTTATCC
Source organism: Streptococcus sp. (assembly GCF_030528045.1). Classification (GTDB taxonomy): domain Bacteria; phylum Bacillota; class Bacilli; order Lactobacillales; family Streptococcaceae; genus Streptococcus. The sequence continues at coordinate 13,251 of NZ_JAUMZR010000025.1, read as the reverse complement.
TGTGACATTGACGATGCAAGGTCTAACAGATCCTCACGTCAGCTTGTTCGGAAAAAACTTAGAAACCGGCCACTGGCACGGTGATATGCTAGGGCTGACAGAGGATGCTGTTGTTCTTGCGACCAGTCAAGGTTGTCCACGCCAAATTATTCGCTTCAGTCCGAAACATTATGCCTTTCAGGCTCATTTGGAATTTGATCCCGAAGCAGTAGAACTCTTAATTACTGCGGATGGTGAGGAGCAATTAAGAGAGCAAAGTGAAAAGTTCACTTTCGTTCAAACACCAGAAGAATTACGTGAAAATCATTACTCCGAAATGAATGCAAAACTGTATGCATTTTTAGATTCATTGGTAAACTAGGAACTACAGAAATCCAGAGTATCTGAGTTATAGTCAAACTTGGGCTAACTGTTCTGCAAAATATTTAAATTTAAAATCAAGAAAGAAAGGATGGGTAAACCGTATTTGTTGAACTGAATACGGGCGGAGAACTGTGTAAAAAAGATAAACTGTCTAGCATCTGCGATGCTTCGTCAGTTTCCTATTTTTACTTTGTTCTCTGTCGCTATCCTAAATATACAAAAAGAAAGGTAGAGTGAAGTGTTCTGATTTGAACACGAGCGGAAAACTTGGAAAATAGATAATCTGACTGAGAAATCAGGATTTCTCGTCAGATTCCTAATTTTCAGTCGTTTTCTTCTCGCTCTTTGTATCATAAATTATGTCTATCCATATTGCTGCTAAGCAGGGTGAAATTGCTGATAAAATTCTTCTTCCTGGGGATCCTCTTCGTGCGAAATTTATTGCGGAGAATTTCCTTGAAGATGCTGTTTGTTTTAACGAAGTGCGTAACATGTTTGGTTACACTGGTACTTACAAGGGCCACCGTGTATCTGTCATGGGAACTGGGATGGGGATGCCATCCATTTTGATTTACGCGCGTGAGTTGATTGTGGACTACGGTGTGAAAAAATTAATCCGAGTGGGAACTGCTGGTTCTTTGAATGAAGATGTCCACGTCCGTGAATTGGTTTTGGCGCAAGCAGCTGCAACCAACTCAAACATCATCCGCAACGACTGGCCACAGTATGATTTTCCACAAATCGCTAGTTTTGATTTGTTAGACAAGGCCTACCATATCGCTAAAGAACTCGGTATGACAACCCACGTTGGAAACGTCTTGTCATCTGATGTCTTTTACTCAAACTACTTTGAAAAGAACATCGAACTTGGTAAATGGGGAGTTAAAGCTGTCGAAATGGAAGCAGCAGCCCTTTACTATCTTGCTGCCCAATACCATGTTAATGCGCTAGCTATCATGACCATTTCTGATAGCTTGGTCAATCCAGATGAAGACACCACTGCAGAAGAACGCCAAAACACCTTCACTGATATGATGAAGGTTGGTTTGGAAACCTTGATTGCAGAGTAAATTGTAAACGAAAATCCTGTTTTCAAGTGAAATCAGGATTTTTTCATAGATGCGATTTTTTCTGGGTCTGGTGTAACGCGGAGGGTCTTTTGTCCTGTGTAGGTTACAAAGCCAGGTTTGCCACCAGTTGGTTTGTTGAGTTTCTTGACTTCAATCATATCTACCTGAACTAGATTTGACAAGCGCCCTTTGGAGAAATAGGCAGCCAGTTCCGCCGCATCTGTCTTGACTTCGTCAGAAGGATTGAGATTTCCTGAGATGACGACATGGCTTCCAGGGATGTCCTTGGCATGGAACCAAAGTTCCTCCTTGCGGGCCATTTTAAAGGTCAATTCCTCATTTTGCAGGTTGTTTCGACCGACATAAATGATGGTTTTACCATCGCTCGCCAGATACTGTTCTGGTTTTTTACGTTTCTGAATTTTCTCGCGTTGGCGTCTTCTGATGAAGCCAGTTTGGATCAATTCTTCGCGGATTTCAGCGATTTCCTCCAGTCCAGCTTGGTTGAGGACGGTCTCGACACTTTCTAGATAAAGAATGGTAGCCTTGGTTTCTTCAATCAGTTCAGTCAGGTATTTGACAGCTTCTTTGAGTTTCTGGTAACGTTTAAAATAGCGTTGAGCATTCTGGCTGGGGGTCAAGGCCTTATCAAGCGCAATGGTGATAGGTTGGTTGGTGTAGTAGTTGTCCAAGGTAACCTGATCTTGGTCATTAGGCACTTGGTGGAGGAAGGTTGTCAGCAATTCACCCTTTTGGCGAAATTCCTCAGCATTGTCTGTCGCTAGTAACTCTTTTTCTTGTTTTTTTAGCTTATGTCGATTTTTCTGAAGTTCATTTTCAACACGACGAATCAGTTCACTGGCTTGCTGTTTGACGCGATCCCGTTCAGCCTTGTCCTTATAGTAGATGTCCAGCAAGTCAGAAAGACTGGTAAAAGGCTCTCCTACACGATTCGCAAAAGGAACTGGACTGAAGGAAGTCTCCGTTAGGTAAGACTTGGTTTCTTGACTGAAAAAGTTACGGAAAGTAGACAGTTTATCACTGACAAGAATGTTTTCTAATTCATTTGCCGTATCGCGTCCTAAACCTTGAAAGAGGATTTGGAGATTTTTTGCTGTTAGTTCTTGGGTTTGCAGGATTTCAAAGAGTTTTTCATCCTTGACGGTAAAAGGATTGAGAGACTCAGTACTTGGTGGAGCGATATAGGTTGATCCTGGAAGCAAGGTGCGGTAGCTATTTTGCGAAAAGCCGACATGTTTGATGACTTCGAGGATTTTATGGCTACTTTTATCTACGAGGAGAATATTGCTGTGTTTCCCCATGATTTCGATAATCAAGGTAGCCTGAATATGGTCCCCAATCTCATTTTTATTGGAAACCGTGATTTCCACGATACGGTCATTTTCCACTTGCTCAATTGACTCAATCAGGGCGCCTTGTAAATACTTTCTCAAAACCATGATAAAAGTCGAAGGTTGGGCTGGATTTTCAAAAGTCGTTTGGGTTAGCTGAATGCGACCAAAAACGGGATGGGCAGAGAGGAGCAGGCGATGGCTTTGGCGGTTGCTGCGGATTTGCAAGACCAACTCTTGTTCAAAAGGTTGATTGATTTTCTGGATGCGACCATTGACCAACTCTCTTCGCAATTCCTCAATCATGTGGTGTAAAAAAAATCCGTCAAATGACATCGTTCTCTCCTTGTGATTGTATTCCATAGTATTATATCAAAAAGGTAGAATAAAATCATGGAAATATGGTATAATAAAGCCAAGTAAAGAGAATCGAGAAGTACATGTATATTGAAATGGTAGATGAAACTGGTCAAGTTTCACAAGAAATCTTGCACCAAACCCAAGAAATTTTGGGATTTGCAGCCCAAAAAATAGGAAAAGAAGACAAGGAGATGGCAGTCACTTTTGTGACCAACGAGCGTAGCCACGAACTCAACCTCGAGTACCGTGATACGGATCGTCCGACAGATGTTATCAGCCTTGAGTATAAGCCAGAGTTGGACATTGCCTTTGATGAAGAAGATTTGCTTGAAAATCCTGAATTAGCAGAGATGATGTCTGAGTTTGATGCCTATATTGGGGAACTGTTCATCTCTATCGATAAAGCGCATGAGCAGGCTGACGAATACGGTCACAGCTTTGAGCGTGAAATGGGCTTCTTGGCAGTACACGGCTTTTTACACATTAACGGCTACGATCACTACACTCCGGAAGAAGAAGCGGAGATGTTCGGTTTACAAGAAGAAATTTTGACAGCCTATGGACTCACAAGACAATAAACGAAAATGGAAAAATCGTGACTTGGTATCTAGTTTAGAATTTGCTCTTACAGGAATTCTGACTGCTTTCAAGGAAGAACGCAATATGCGAAAACATGCAGTGACGGCTCTAGTAGTCATCCTTGCAGGTTTTGTTTTTCAGGTGTCACGCATTGAATGGCTCTTTCTCCTAATGAGCATTTTCTTGGTAGTAGCCTTTGAAATTATTAACTCTGCTATTGAAAATGTAGTGGATTTAGCCAGTCACTATCACTTTTCTATGTTAGCAAAGAAAGCCAAGGACATGGCAGCAGGTGCCGTGCTAGTGGTCTCTCTTTTTGCTGCGGTGACAGGTGCACTTATCTTTATCCCACGTATTTGGAATATACTATTTTAAACAATAAGAGGAAATTATGACATTTAAATCAGGCTTTGTAGCTATTTTGGGACGTCCCAATGTTGGGAAGTCAACATTTTTAAATCACGTCATGGGGCAAAAGATTGCCATTATGAGTGACAAAGCGCAAACAACGCGCAATAAAATCATGGGGATTTACACCACGGATAAGGAGCAAATCGTCTTTATCGACACGCCGGGGATTCACAAGCCTAAGACGGCTCTTGGAGATTTCATGGTAGAATCTGCCTACAGTACTCTGCGTGAAGTGGATACTGTTCTATTCATGGTGCCAGCTGATGAGCCACGTGGTAAGGGCGACGACATGATTATCGAGCGTCTGAAAGCTGCCAAGGTTCCTGTTATTCTGGTGGTGAATAAGATTGACAAGGTCCATCCAGACCAGCTTTTGGCTCAGATTGATGATTTCCGTAACCAGATGGACTTTAAGGAAATTGTTCCTATCTCAGCCCTTCAGGGTAATAATGTTTCTCATCTAATCGATATTCTGAGTGAAAATTTAGAGGAAGGTTTCCAGTATTTCCCAGCTGATCAAATCACAGATCATCCTGAGCGTTTCTTGGTTTCAGAGATGATTCGTGAGAAAGTTCTTCATTTAACTCGTGAAGAGATCCCTCACTCAGTTGCCGTAGTAGTTGACTCTATGAAGCGTGATGAAGAGACAGACAAGGTTCACATCCGTGCAACCATCATGGTCGAGCGTGATAGCCAAAAAGGAATTATCATCGGAAAAGGTGGTGCCATGCTCAAGAAAATTGGTAGTCTGGCCCGTCGTGATATCGAACTCATGCTAGGAGACAAGGTTTTCCTAGAAACTTGGGTCAAGGTCAAGAAAAACTGGCGTGATAAAAAGCTAGATTTGGCTGACTTTGGCTATAATGAAAAAGAATACTAAGTAGAGGTGGGCTCATGCCTGCTTCTTGTTTTTACAGAAGGAGGAACTATGCCTGAACTACCTGAGGTTGAAACGGTTCGTCGTGGCTTAGAAAAATTGATCTTGGGAAAGAAGATTTCTAATATAGAGATTACTTATCCTAAGATGATCAAGACGGATTTGGACGAGTTTCGAAAGGAAGTGCCTGGTCAGATTATCGAGTCAATGGGACGTCGTGGCAAATACTTGCTTTTTTACTTGACAGACAAGGTCTTGATTTCACATCTGCGAATGGAGGGAAAGTATTTTTACTATCTTGACCAGGTTCCTGAACGCAAGCATGCCCATGTTTTGATTCGGTTTGAAGATGGTGGCACTCTTGTATATGAGGATGTGCGCAAGTTTGGTACTATGGAACTCTTGGCACCCGACCTTTTGGATGCCTACTTTATTTCTAAGAAACTAGGCCCTGAGCCAAGAGAGCAGGACTTTGATTTGCAGGTCTTTCAAGCTGCCCTAGCCAAGTCTAAAAAGCCTATTAAATCACACCTTTTAGACCAGACCTTGGTAGCTGGTCTTGGTAATATCTATGTGGATGAGGTCCTCTGGCGAGCGCAGGTCCATCCAGCTAGACCTTCCCAGACTTTGACGGCAGAAGAAGCGTCAACCATCCATGACCAGATCATTGCTGTTTTGGGACAGGCTGTTGAAAAGGGTGGTTCCACCATTCGGACCTATACCAATGCCTTTGGGGAAGACGGAACCATGCAGGATTTCCATCAGATCTATGATAAGACTGGGCAAGCGTGTTCCCGCTGTGGGACAATGATTGAGAAATTCCAGCTCGGTGGAAGGGGCACTCATTTTTGTCCTCAGTGTCAAAGGAGGAGCTGATGGGAAAAATCATCGGAATCACAGGAGGAATTGCTTCTGGTAAGTCAACTGTGACAAATTTCCTAAGAGAGCAAGGCTTTCAAGTGGTGGATGCTGACGCAGTCGTCCACCAACTACAGAGACCTGGTGGTCGTCTTTATCAGCTCTTAGTTCAGCACTTTGGGCAGGAAATCATCCTTGAAAATGGAGAACTCAATCGCCCTCTCCTGGCTAGTCTCATCTTTTCAAATCCTGAGGAGCGGGAATGGTCTAAGCAAACCCAAGGAAAGATTATTCGTGAGGAATTGGCTGCACTGAGAGACCAGTTAGCCCAGACAGAAGCGATTTTTTTCATGGATATTCCCCTACTTTTTGAACAGGACTACAGTGCCTGGTTTGATGAGACATGGCTGGTCTATGTGGATCGAGATGTTCAGGTGGAACGTTTCATGAAACGGGATCATCTTTCTAAGGAAGTAGCAGAGTCTCGTTTGGCCGCCCAGTGGTCTTTAGAAGAAAAAAAAAAATTAGCGAGTCATATACTAGATAATAATGGCAGTCGTGATCAGCTTGTGAGTCAAGTAGTGAAGTTACTTGAAGGAGGCGATAGCTGTGCAAGAGATTAGTTGGAAAGAGAATCTTCGTGTCGCCTGGTTTGGTAGTTTTCTAACGGGCGCCAGCATTTCCTTGGTCGTTCCTTTCATGCCTATCTTTGTAGAACAGTTGGGAATTGAAGGAGACCAAGTTGCTTTTTATGCTGGATTAGCCATCTCAGTTTCGGCTGTTTCAGCAGCTCTAGTTTCTCCCATCTGGGGTATTCTTGCTGACAAGTACGGTCGAAAACCCATGATGATTCGAGCAGGCCTTGCCATGACCATTACCATGGGAGGCTTGGCCTTTGTGCCAAATATCTATTGGCTACTCTTTTTGCGCTTGCTCAATGGTGTATTTACTGGTTTTGTCCCCAATGCGACAGCCTTGATTGCTAGTCAGGTACCTAAAGATAAGTCTGGAGCGGCTCTGGGGACTCTATCTACAGGTGTTGTTGCAGGAACATTGACGGGTCCCTTTGTTGGAGGCTTTATTGCTGAAATTTTTGGCATTCGTAATGTCTTTTTATTGGTAGGTGCTTTCTTATTTTTAGCTGCAATCCTAACCATTTTCTTTATCAAGGAAGATTTTCAGCCAGTTACTAAGGAGAAGGCTATCCCAACGAAAGAAGTATTTTCTTCTTTCAAGTATCCTAGGCTTTTAGTAAACCTATTTTTGACGAGCTTTGTCATTCAATTTTCAGCTCAATCAATTGGCCCCATTTTAGCTCTCTATGTGCGGGACTTAGGGCAGACTGAGAATCTCCTCTTTGTATCAGGATTGATCGTATCCAGCATGGGATTTTCTAGTATGATGAGCGCTGGAGTGATGGGAAATCTTGGTGATAAGCTAGGGAATCATCGACTTCTGATAGTGGCGCAGATTTATTCCGTCATCATTTACCTTCTTTGTGCCCATGCAACCAGCCCCCTTCAACTTGGCTTGTATCGTTTTCTCTTTGGTTTGGGAACGGGAGCTCTCATACCAGGAGTCAATGCCCTTCTCAGCAAAATGACTCCAAAATCAGGTATTTCAAGGATTTTCGCCTTCAACCAAGTCTTTTTTTACCTTGGTGGAGTGATCGGACCTATGGCGGGATCCGCAGTTGCAGGATATTTGGGCTACCATGCTGTCTTTTATGCGACAGCAGCCTGTGTGGCTTTCAGTTGTTTATGTAACATAGTGCAATTTAGATCATTATTAAAAGTAAAGGAAATCTAGTGCGAGTAAAAATCAATCTCAAGTGCTCCTCTTGTGGCAGCATGAATTATCTAACCAGTAAGAACTCCAAAACCCATCCAGACAAGATTGAGGTGTTAAAATATTGTCCAAAGGAAAGAAAAGTAACTTTACATCTTGAATCTAAGTAGAATTTATGGTAAAATAATAGGGATTTTAAGGAGTTTGATATGTATAACCTATTGTTAACCATTTTATTAGTATTATCTGTTGTGATTGTGATTGCGATTTTCATGCAACCAACTAAGAACCAATCCAGCAATGTATTTGATGCCAGCTCAGGTGATTTGTTTGAACGTAGTAAAGCGCGTGGTTTTGAAGCTGTGATGCAACGTTTGACAGGTATTTTAGTCTTTTTCTGGCTAGCCATTGCCTTAGCATTGACGGTATTATCAAGTAGATAAGAAATGGGCGAGACTAGGTCTTAGCCTATTTTTATTTTGAATGATGTTTACTAAAGTTATCACTCAAAAAATTATAAAAATCTAGAAAGAAAACATGAAAGATAAAATTAAAGAATATTTGCAAGAGAAGGGGCGAGTGACGGTAAACGATCTAGCTCAGGCTCTCGGAAAGGATGGGTCCAAGGATTTCCGTGAGTTGATTAAAACCCTGTCTCTGATGGAAAGAAAGCACCAGATTCGTTTTGAAGATGATGGTAGTTTATGTCTGGACCAAAAGAAGAAACATGAAATTACCCTCAAAGGGATTTTTCATGCCCATAAAAACGGCTTTGGCTTTGTCAGTCTAGAAGGCGAAGAGGACGATCTTTTTGTAGGAAAAAACGATGTCAACTATGCCATTGATGGTGATACCGTTGAGGTCGTGATTAAGAAAGTCGCTGACCGTAACAAGGGAACTGCTGCAGAAGCCAAAATTATTGATATCCTAGAACATAGCCTGACGACAGTTGTCGGGCAAATCGTTTTGGATCAGGAAAAGCCCAAGTATGCGGGCTACATTCGTTCAAAGAATCAGAAAATCAGCCAACCGATTTATGTGAAGAAACCGGCTATCAAGTTGGAAGGTACTGAAGTTCTCAAGGTCTTTATCGACAAATACCCAAGTAAGAAACATGATTTCTTTGTCGCTAGTGTCCTTGATGTGGTTGGGCACTCGACTGATGCTGGGATTGACGTTCTTGAAGTCTTGGAATCCATGGATATTGTCTCAGAATTTCCAGAAGCTGTTCTCAAGGAAGCAGAAAGTGTACCAGATGCTCCGTCTCAAAAGGATATGGAAGGGCATCTGGACCTGAGAGATGAAATCACCTTTACCATTGACGGTGCGGATGCTAAGGACTTGGATGATGCGGTACACATCAAGCCTTTGAAAAATGGTAATCTAGAACTCGGAGTTCACATTGCAGATGTTTCCTACTATGTGACAGAGGGTTCTGCACTTGACAAGGAAGCCCTTAACCGCGCGACTTCTGTTTATGTGACAGACCGTGTAGTTCCAATGCTTCCAGAACGACTGTCAAATGGTATCTGCTCCCTCAATCCTCAAGTCGATCGCTTGACCCAGTCTGCTATTATGGAAATTGATAAACACGGTCGTGTGGTTAATTACACCATTACACAAACAGTTATCAAGACTAGTTTTCGTATGACCTATAGCGCTGTTAATGATATCCTAGCAGGTGACGAGGAAAAAAGACAAGAGTTTAAGAAAATTGTTCCTAGTATCGAGCTCATGGCCAAGCTTCATGAAAGGCTAGAAAGCATGCGCGAGAAACGTGGTGCCCTTAATTTTGATACCAGTGAAGCAAAGATTCTAGTGGATAAAAAAGGTAAGCCTGTGGATATCGTTCTTCGTCAGCGTGGTGTTGCTGAGCGGATGATTGAGTCCTTCATGTTGATTGCTAATGAAACGGTTGCCGAGCACTTTAGTAAACTGGACCTACCTTTCATTTATCGGATTCACGAGGAGCCCAAGGCTGAAAAAGTTCAGAAGTTTATTGATTATGCTTCGAGCTTTGGTTTGCGGATTTATGGGACTGCCAGTGAGATGAGTCAGGAGGCGCTTCAAGACATCATGCGTGCTGTTGAGGGAGAACCCTATGCGGATGTATTGTCTATGATGCTTCTCCGTTCTATGCAACAAGCTCGCTATTCAGAGCACAATCATGGTCACTATGGTCTTGCTGCTGATTATTACACTCACTTTACCAGCCCTATTCGCCGTTATCCAGACCTCCTTGTCCATCGAATGATTCGGGATTACGACCGTTCTAAGGAAATAGCAGAGCATTTTGAACAAGTGATTCCAGAGATTGCGACCCAGTCTTCAAACCGTGAGCGTCGTGCCATCGAGGCGGAGCGTGAAGTCGAAGCCATGAAAAAGGCTGAGTACATGGAAGAATACGTGGGCGAAGAGTATGATGCGGTTGTATCCAGCATCGTCAAATTCGGTCTCTTTGTTGAATTGCCAAATACAGTCGAAGGATTGATTCACATTACCAATTTGCCTGAATTTTATTATTTTAATGAACGGGATTTGACTCTTCGTGGGGAAAAATCAGGAACAACTTTCCGTGTAGGACAGCAAATTCGAATTCGAGTTGAAAGAGCCGATAAGATGACGGGAGAGATTGATTTCTCTTATATTCCAAGTGAGTTTGATGTCATCGAAAAGGGCTTGAAACAAGCTGGTCGCAGAGACAGGGGTCGTGGTTCAAGTCGTCGTTCGGATAAGAAGGAAGACAAGAGAAAATCAGGGCGCTCAAATGATAAGCACAAGCATTCACAAAAAGACAAGAAGAAAAAGGGAAAGAAACCTTTTTACAAAGAAGTAGCTAAGAAAGGAGCCAAGCATGGCAAAGGGCGAGGGAAAGGTCATCGCACAAAATAAAAAGGCGCACCACGACTATACAATCGTAGATACGCTAGAGGCAGGAATGGTCCTGACCGGAACTGAAATCAAGAGCGTTCGAGCTGCTCGAATCAATCTCAAGGACGGCTTTGCCCAAGTAAAAAATGGGGAAGTCTGGCTGAGCAATGTTCATATTGCCCCTTACGAAGAGGGCAATATCTGGAACCAGGAACCAGAACGTCGTCGCAAACTCTTACTCCATAAGAAGCAAATTCAAAAATTGGAACAAGAGACCAAAGGGACAGGAATGACCCTTGTACCCCTCAAAGTCTATCTCAAAGATGGTTATGCTAAACTCCTTTTAGGACTTGCCAAAGGGAAACATGACTATGATAAACGGGAGTCTATCAAGCGTCGTGAACAAAACCGCGACATCGCGCGTGTGATGAAAGCTGTCAACCAGCGTTAAGAAGAGAAAGTAAAATGGAAAAATTAATTGCCTATAAACGGATGCCCTTGTGGAATAAACAGACCATGCCTGAAGCAGTTCAGCAAAAGCACAATACTAAAGTCGGCACTTGGGGAAAAATTACTGTCTTGAAGGGGGTACTCAAGTTTATTGAGTTGACTGAAGATGGTGAGGTTCTAGCTGAGCACCTCTTTGAGGCAGGGGCTGACAATCCCATGGCACAACCGCAAGCCTGGCACCGAGTAGAGGCTGCAACAGACGATGTAGAATGGTACTTGGAATTTTATTGTAAACCTGAGGATTATTTCCCTAAGAAATACCAGACTAATCCAGTCCATTCAGAGGTTCTAGAGGCTATGCAGACAGTGAAACCTGGAAGAGCCTTGGATTTGGGTTGTGGTCAGGGGCGTAACTCTCTCTTTCTCGCACAGAATGGTTTTGATGTGACAGCTGTTGATCAAAATGAATTGTCCCTTGAAATCTTGCAAAGCATCGTAGAGCAAGAGGATCTAGACATGCCTGTCGGACTTTATGATATCAATTCAGCCAGCATTAGCCAAGCCTATGATTTCATCGTATCGACAGTTGTTCTGATGTTCCTACAAGCGGACCGCATTCCAGCTATTATCCAAAATATGCAGGAGCACACCACGGTCGGTGGCTACAATCTTATCGTCTGTGCCATGGATACGGAGGATTATCCTTGCTCAGTCAACTTCCCATTCACCTTTAAAGAAGGGGAGCTAGCCGACTACTACAAGGATTGGGAATTGGTCAAGTATAATGAAAACCCAGGCCATCTGCACCGTCGTGATGAAAATGGCAATCGCATTCAACTCCGATTTGCGACCATGCTAGCCAAAAAAGTCAAGTAAAATAAACATCTACAAGCGAATAGAAACCACCTTGCAAGGTTTCTATTCGTTTTTGTTTGCGTTGGTTGATTGGGGGGAGCAGGATTTTATGCTATACTAGAAGTAGGAAATCTGAGCAATTGGGCTGTATTGCTGATACTCTCAGCGCAAGAAAGTCTTTATGATGGAGGTGGTCGAATGACGAGTCTTTTGGTGGAATTGTATGATCGGCATGTATTGGAAAAGAATGTCTACCAAGCCTTTATCAGTGATTGTGACGAGATTCTTTTTCTATCTTTGACGAAAATAAGCAATGAAGAGAAGCTCTCCCTCCGTCAGTTTATCATGGATGAGGTGCCTCATATCCAACGAGTGACCTTTCGTCAGTTATCCTTAGAACAACTAGAGGACCAGTTAGATTATTGCCTAGCAGGTTACGACCAAGTCCTTCTCGATGTTTTTGGTGGGGATTCGCTACTAGCCTTATCCCTCTATCAATACGGCTTGGATCGTCACCTCCCCATCGTTGCTATGGATGTCGAGCGAGGAAAACAATACAAGTGGGTAGATGGCCAGTTGGAAAAAGAAGACTTGGACATTCCAACCCTAAGCATCCAACAGCTGATAGCCTTGCGTGGTGGAAAAATGCTCAAATCAAAACGCCCTATCCACTCAGCTCAGCAAATTGCAGCCATCAAAAAACTAGCCAGCTCTGCCATTGCCAATCCTGCCCACTGGTATCAAGTGACCCAATTTTTCTCTCTAGCTAAGACCAATGACCTGCATGCTGAGACCGAAAAAATACTGGAAAACAATGGCAGGTATTATCACTATCCAGAATCCCTCATCCCTTTACTTGTGGAAGCGGGGATGCTTTGTATGGAAAGTGAAGACAAGAAGCGAGTAGCCTACAGCTTTCCAAGTCAAGAAGCTCAAGTCTTTTGCCGCAATAAGGGACATATTTTAGAGGTATATCTCTATCTCTTGGCGCTTGAATCTCAGCTGTTTGATGAGTGCATGATAGGCGGTGAGATTGATTGGAATGGCATCTTTCCAGAGGCAGACAATGTTCAAAATGAGATTGATGTTATTCTGAGAAAGGGCCGCTCGATTACCTTTATCTCCTGCAAGATGACAGATTTATCAGTTGAAGCCATCAACGAACTAGAAGTCTACGCCAATCATTTTGCTGGGGAGAGTTGCCTCAAGTTAATTGTCTGTACGGGGAAAATCAATCCAGCTTATGCCAATCGCTGTCAGGAATACGGCGTGCTGGTCATTAGAAGTGAGCAGATTTCCAATCTCATTCCCATGCTAAAAAAATATTCTAAGAGACAAAAAAGATAAGAAATAGTATTATAAGGCTCTATGTCAACTGTAGTGGATGACCTATAACTAAGCGCGAGAGGAGACGAAG